>JAKLEY010000014.1 GCA_022711455.1 Candidatus Cloacimonadota bacterium | reverse complement strand
GGTGGGCATTGTAGCCAATCAGCCGAACGTGCTGGCTGGCTGCCTCGATATCGACGCTTCGGATAAAGCCACGCGTTTCATCCGTTTCTGTGACGCCTTCAATATCCCGCTGATCACTCTGGTCGACGTCCCCGGTTATCTTCCCGGAACGCAGCAGGAATGGAACGGGATCATCCGCCACGGAGCCAAGCTCTTGTGGTGCTATTCCGAAGCCACGGTACCCAAGCTGACGGTGGTGACGCGCAAGAACTACGGAGGCAGTTATATCGCCATGAGTTCCAAACATTTGGGCGCGGATATGGTCTTTGCCTGGCCCTCTTCCGAGATTGCCGTGATGGGTGCTCAGGGTGCTGCCAACATCATCTTCCGCAAAGAGATAGACGGCGCGGAAGACAAGGCTGCCAAACGCGCGGAAATGATCGGGATCTATGAAGAAGCCTTCAACAATCCCTATGCCGCAGCCTCCAGAGGCTATGTGGACGCTGTGATCGTGCCTTCCGAGACCCGCAAACGCCTGGTGGACGCGCTGGAAGTGCTCTGCACCAAGAGCGAGAGCCTACCCCCCAAGAAACACGGAAACATCCCTGCCTGAGGCACTTATGGAATATTCGAAGAAGCAGTTGGTAGCGATCTCGGCAGTGATGGCGCTGCTGGATTCCGAAGCCCAAACAGATGCCTATACAGAACGCAAATACCCCCAGGCCTCCAACCCCTGGAGTCTCTATGCCCGGCAGCAGACCATGCAATACCGGGATATCACCCAACGCAGAATCATAAAAAGAAGCAGATAAAAAGGAGTTCACATGGATAAACACGGCATTTTGGAAATGACGTCGATGCAGTACGGAGCAGACCGCTCACCTGCTGCCAATCCTATTAAAATACAGGACCTTAGCTTTCGCGACGGACATCAGTCGCTCTTTGCCACCCGGGGCAGAACCGAAGACATGCTGCCCGTGGCTGAAATGATGGACGCGGTGGGCTTCTACTCCATGGAAGTGTGGGGCGGAGCCACTTTTGACACCATGCACCGTTATCTGGGAGAAGATCCCTGGGAGCGCATCCGCACCCTTAAAAAACATATTAAAAAGACCCCCTTTTCCATGCTGCTGCGTGGCCAAAACCTGGTTGGCTATCAAAACTATGCCGACGATGTGGTGGAAGCCTTTGTGCAGCGCGCGGTGGACAACGGGATAGACATCTTCCGGATCTTTGATGCCCTCAACGACTTCCGCAATTTCCAGACTGCCGTGAAGATCGTGCAAAAGAACGGAAAACACTTCCAGGGCACTATCTGCTATTCGCTCACGGAACAGCGCATGGGCGGTGAGATCTACAACGTGGATTATTATGTAAACAAGGCCAAACAGCTTGCCGAGATGGGCGCCAACAGCATCTGTATCAAGGATATGGCTGGCCTCGTGGCGCCTTATGATGCCTACAATCTGGTGAAGGCACTCAAAGAGAACGTGAAGGTTCCGATTCATCTGCATACGCACTTCACCAGCGGAATGGGAGATCTGGCGCTGCTCAAAGCCATTGAAGCCGGAGTTGATATCATCGACACCTGCATCGCGCCCTATGCCTACCGCACCTCGCATCCTGCCGTCGAGCCTTTGGTGAACACGCTTTTGGGCACCAACCGCGACACCGGTTTTGATATCAAACTGCTCAACGAGATCGACAAAGAAGTGGAAAAGACCATCCCCAAATACCTCCACTTTGCTGATAACACCAAGTTTTCGATCATCGATACCGACGTCATTATTCATCAAACCCCGGGTGGAATGCTCTCCAACCTGGTGAACCAGCTGCGTCAGATGGACGCTCTGGACAAGCTTGATGACGTGTTCAAGGAGATTCCCAAGGTGCGCAAGGAATTGGGACAGATTCCGCTGGTCACACCCACCAGTCAGATCGTGGGGATTCAGGCTGTGAATAACGCGCTTTATGACACTAAAGACGGAGAATATGCCCGCATCACCGAACAGGTGAAGGATCTCTGCTACGGTCTTTATGGCAAGACCACCCTGCCCATCGACGGTGAAGTGCAAAAGAAAGCCCTCGCCGGTTATCCCAGAGGCGAAAAGCCCATCACGGCACGTCCCGGAGACGTGATCGAACCTGCCATGAAACAGGTGCACGAAGAGATCAAAGATTTGGCCAAAGATCTCGATGATGAGCTGATCTACGCGCTCTATCCCGTCACCGGCAAGAAATTCCTGAAGGTAAAATATGGCTTGGAACCCATGCCAGAGGATATGAAGCCCCGCAGCCTCGAGCAAGTCAAACAGGAAGAGGAGCTCTGCGCCAAAGCCAAAGCCGGAAAGCTGGTCGAAAAGACCGAGAAGACAGCTCCCCCGAAACCGGAAGGGATCAGGCAGTTCGACGTCTTTGTGGATGACGAATATTTCAAGGTGGAAGTGGACGAGAAGGGTGGCGCGCCCCGGGTCGTGAAAACAGCCCCTGTAGCAGCTCCCGCCCCTGCTCCCGTTGCCCCTGCTCCAACTCCAGTTCCCGCGCCGATTCAGGAAGCCCCCAAACCTGCTCCCGTGGCTGTTTCGGGTGGAACCCCGATCGCTTCCCCGATGCCGGGAATGCTGATCAAATATGAAAAGAAGATAGGCGATCCGGTCAAAAAGGGCGAAACCGTCCTGGTGCTGGAAGCCATGAAAATGTATAATAACATCCCCAGTCCGGTGGATGGCGTGCTGGCAGGCACTCCCTTCAATGCCGGAGATTCAGTTGCCAAGGGTGACGTCCTGGCCATCATTCAGTAAAAAGGAGCAGCCAATGCAGACCAAAAGCCAGATCATGGACAAAGCTCAGATGGAGCGCACTGTCCACCGTATCGCGCATGAGATTATCGAGCAAAACCGGGGGCTGGACAAGATCCGCCTGGTGGGTATCCGTTCACGTGGCGTGCCTCTGGCACAAAGGCTTTCCAACTATCTGAAGCTGATCGAGAATCAGGAGATCCCGGTGGGCATCCTGGATATCACGCTCTATCGGGATGACCTCTCGACCATCTCCCATCAACCCGTGATCAAGGGCAGCACCCTCGATTTTGAGATCGAAGACGCTGTGGTAGTGCTGGTTGACGATGTGCTCTACACGGGCAGAACCGTGCGCGCTGCTATCGACGCCTTGCTGGATTTTGGACGTCCCAAACACATCCAGCTGGCTGTTCTGATCGATCGCGGACACCGTGAATTGCCCATCAAAGCAGACTTTGTGGGCAAAAACGTCCCCACCTCCGGAGAGGAGATCATCAAGGTCTGCTTTGAGGAAACCGATGGCGAAGATTCGGTCAAGATCGTTCTGGTCTAAGTTTCAGGCCAGATGGATGCAGAGCCGCTCGCTGGTTTGCGTCGGTCTGGATAGTGATTATAGCTCGCTCCCGTCCTTTCTGAAGACGGGAGCGAATCCGATCTGGGATTTCAATCGGGCGATCATTGATGCCACGGAAGCCTACACCTGTTGCTACAAACCCAATCTGGCCTTCTATCTGAAGGACGGACTGCGCGGGCTGGAAGCCCTCAAACAGACTGTGGATCACATTCCGGACGAGATCCCCGTGATTCTGGATTGCAAGGTGGGGGATATCGGCAACACAATGGCAGCTTATGTAAGCGCCTTTTTTGAGGAGCTGGGCGTGGATGCCATCACCTTTAACCCCTTGATGGGCAGTGATGTGGCTGCTCCAATCCTCAAAGACGAACGCAATTTTGGCTTTGCTCTGGCGCTCACCTCCAATCCCTCCGCGGAGGATTTCCTGCAGCAGGACGGACTCTCCTCCCGCATCAGCAGATGGCTGGAACAATACCCAAAAGAGCAGATCGGAGCCGTGGTGGGAGCCACCCAAAGCGCGAAGCTGGAATCCATGCGTAAACAGCTGCAAGGCAGGATCTTGTTGATCCCCGGAGTCGGCGCGCAAGGGGGAGACCTCCAAGCCGTTATGAACTATGCGATCGACAGCCCGGAAACACCCAATATCCTGATCAATTCTTCCCGCGGGATCATCTTCAAAGATTCCGGACGCAGCTTTGCGGATACTGCCGGAGAAGAAGCCAAAATACTGCGGGACCAGATCTTAGCCCTAATCCCTAATCCCTAATCCCTAAGAAAGGTGGTTTTATGCCAAGATTGAATCATCGCCGGCTGCTGGTGATAGCAGCGGTGCTCCTGATCACAGGAGTCATATATGCTGCCGTTTGGACGGCTCCCACAGTGCTAAGAAACAAATGCGTCGGTTGCGGAGACTGCTCCAAAGTCTGTCCCACCGGAGCCATTACCATCATCCGGGAAAAAGCCGTGATCGACGCGGAAACCTGCATAAAATGTGATCTGTGCGTCCGCACCTGCACCTACAACGCAATTCAGGGCAAAGCGAGGAAATTCTGATGAAGAGAAAAGCCCTTTTCCTCTGTGCATTGATAGCATTAACTTTCCTGGGGCTTTACGCCTGCAAGCAACTGACTCACACCGAGTATAATATCGATCGCAGCGCCTGTAACGGCTGCACCAATTGTTCCGCTGTATGTCCTTCCGACGCCATTTATTACGATGGCAACGGCAAGGCGATCATCGACCAAACAAAATGCACCACTTGTGGTGATTGCGTGGCTGTATGTCCTCAAAACGCTATTTATTAAGCCTTACTCTTCTTTTCCTGCTCGCGCTTGCTTTTGCCCAAACCAGCTATTGGCAAAACACAGATCTGTCCTGGCGCGCGGGCAATCCGGACAGCTGGGGTTTGAAGCTCTACACCGGCGCGCTTGCCACCATCGATGAAGAGAGCTACTGCGAAGTCACCAACTATCTGGATTGGCTTTCGCCTCCGACGTTGAATCTCAAACAAAAGCTGAGCAACCGCTTCGCGATCGGATACTATTCATCCGGATCAGCCCTGGATTATGGTATCGCCTACAACGCTACCGCTTTCGGGGGCAGCGAACCGATCAGGATCAATTATGAATATGTGGATGGGGTTCCGGATATCCTTTATGCTAAAGAGCTGAGACATCAGGCAAGTATCGATGCCGCATACAGATACAGCATTCTCGAAGCCAGCGGAAAGCTTAATCTGATCCTGCTGAACACCAAACCTTCCCAGCTTTGGGGTGATCCCATCTCCGGCATCGATCAATACCTTTTTGACAATTATTCCCGGGCTGAACTGGCTGTCAATCCGCTTCCGGAATTGCGAATCCACACTGCCTATGACTACAAGACTCATCCCATGGATGAGGAAATTGTTGGCACCACAAGGGATTACAACTATGACGCGATAGAGCTGGGGCTGGCTTATGACAAGAAATTCAATCTCAACACCCACCTCAGTCTGCAGGGAACCTGGCAGCACCGGGATTGGGACGCGATGCAGCCCGAACAGAGGAACCAAGTGATTACGGAGCTCAGGTTTGGTCACCATCTCAATCCCTATCTGTATGGATATTGTTCCCTGATCAACCGCAGCTGCTTCGAGGATCCGAGCCGGGATATCTATCTCTTGTCAAATTACGCGCGGGCTCAGCTGCAATACCGCTTCCCGTCTGACGAGACTTCCAATTCCTTTGTCATGTTGGGTGTCAAGATCCGCCCTGCCAATGACACCGCTTTTCATCCGGACACCTCAGCCTATTTTGCAGAGCTGAATTACGCCGTGCTGGAAGGGATCTATCTGGGTGGCAGAGTGAATCTTGCGCCTGAGATTCAGGATGAATACCGGGCAAAGATCACCCTGATGCTGGATCAGGACACCGATCTGCATCTGGAGTATGTCGGACGTCAGAACCGCAGAGCCTTTGCCGCTGATCCGGATCTGAAATCAGGAATCGCACTTGGCGCGGGGCTGCATTTCTGATGTTTAGCGCGCTCGCGGAAGGCTTCGCCCTGGGTCTGTCGACAGGCACGGTCTGCTTCATCTCCTGCGCTCCGATCTATCTTCCCTGGCTGCTGGCAGAGAAGAAAAGCGTCTGGCTCAGCTTGCTCAAACTGATGGAGATCTCAGCCGGAAGGTTTATTGCCTACATCCTGTTCGGAGCTTTAGCAGGCTATTTTGGGGGCAAGATAGAGCCCGTCAGCCGCAATCTCTTTACCGGAATCTCCTATATCCTGCTCTCCATCTTCCTGCTGCTCAATGTCTTCCGCACCCACCGGGAAGGTAAGACCTGCAAGGTGCCCAAATGGGCTGTGCTCACCAAAAGCGCTTTTCTGCTGGGTCTGTTCACGGGGGTAAACTTCTGTCCTTCTTTCCTGATCGCACTTTCGGCAGCGGTCAATATTGCGGGGGTGGTTTCCGGAGCACAGGTCTTTCTGGGTTTCTTTTTTGGCACCTCGCTCTTCCTGATGCCTCTGGCTCTATCCGGCTATCTCACTTTCCTGAAACAAGTTAAGGTTTTGGCACGGATCGCTTCCGTGCTGATCGCGGTCTGGTTTATCTGGCAGGGAATTCATATGCTGTCGGATTATTACAAAGAGGCTCAGCATCGTCGCAACAGCTATCTGCTGGATCTGGAAAGCGCTCCTCTGGAGCCGGTTTTGCTGCTCTCTCCGGCAGACAGCCTGCAAGGGAAAGCCTTGCAGGATTCACTGCAGAGCTTATATAAGAGATCAGTTCCGCTGCTATTGACCGACAACCTGCGTTCGGCTGATCTGCCCTCCAATGCCGAAAACCAGCTCCTGATCCTGCAAAGCAACAGCCTGCGGGATAGTCTGCTGACTCCACAGCTGAAGCAGAGACACCTGCTGATGCTGAAGAACGAGGACGCATTGGATTCCCTGATGCCCTTCCTCAGGGGCAAGATCTTCCGGCTCAAAAAAGGCAGCAAGATAGATTTTACGTTGTAGTGTCGCATGCTGATGCGACGATAGTGTACGGGCGCTCGCCGTAGCGCCCATTCTGGGGTAAATTCAAAACTCTAAGATAGGCGCTACGGCAAGCGCCTGTACACTGCCGGTCATATCCCTGTCATATCGCTATCTAACCGCTTGCTAACCGCTATCAAACCGCTTCGGGAAGCGATATGTCAGCGGGAAGACAGAGGGCAGAGAGTGCAGAGCGGGAGCGATACTCACAAGAGACAATCTCTAAACAAAGAAAAAGAGTGACAGGAAGCGCGTTTCCCGTCACTCGTAACTCGTCACTTGTCACTTAAATATCTATTTCAGCTCCAGCTTATTATAGACAATCCTGTCCTGATAGCTCAGCACGTAGAAATAGGTCCCCGAGGGCAGTCTTTTGCCGGATCTGTCTTTACCGTCCCAGGAAAGTTCATTCCAGCCTTTGCTTGAATTGGAGGCAAGTTCAGCCACTTTCTGTCCGCGCAGATTGAAGATCGCGAGCTTAGCCGGAGCAGCTTTGGGAAGCTGATAGCGGATGGTAGTGGATTCGCGGAAGGGATTGGGATAATTCTGGCTCAAAGCCAGCTCCACCAAAGGAGCGGAAGGATCATCATTGGCAACGGGCATGAGGTTAAAATCAACTGTCGAAACTTCCGCCGAATTGACCACCACACCATTCTGGGTCTGGCTCACATAGTTGTCTAACATGCAGGAAACGCTGTAGGTTCCGGGAGCAATACTGAGCGTATAGGTTCCGTCCGTTCCGGAGAAGACGGTTTGGGCTCCTGCCATGATCACTGCACCGCTGACAGGTTGCGCGTTGGCTCCGCGCACTGTGCCGGAGATGGATCCGTTTTGGATCACGGGATTCCAGACGAGGTGCAGATCTCTGAACCAGGTTTCGTTGGGCCAGGTCTGATCCACGGCAGTGTTGCCCTTGGCAAAGCTCACGGTCTTGTATTTGCCCATGTTTCCGCTTGAAGCGTTATGTTCGGTGAATTCAACGTTAAAATTGTAGTTTCCATCCTCCACCAAAGTGCCCGCCGCATTCCTGGCGTTCCAGGTAACTGTGTGCAATTGATGGTTGTTGAGCGAGGCAGAGGTCACTGCTCCGGTGGTGTTGTAATTGGAGGATTGGATCCAGCGCACGAGGGTGTAGCGGTATTGATTGGCCCAGACTTTGATAGTCTTCACAAACTGGTTGGAAGAATTGGTGATCCAGATCGCGCCGGCGTTGCGGGGTCCATAGGGGCCGTTGTAGGTAACTGTGCGAACAGTGAAGGTGACGCTGCCGTCAATCGAGCGGTGCTGATCCACGTAAACTCCTGCGGGAGTGATGATCTGCTCCGCGTAGATCAGACAGATCCCAAGCAGGACAAGTGCGATGACCCCGACCAGGGTCAAGAGCTTTATTTGCATTGTTGATTCTCCAGTTTTAGTCTTTGGTGTTGAGCTTGTGATACAAAAATCAAGCCAAAGCACAGGAAAACAGATTTCGTCAAGAGAAAAGCTTTGACATCAAAGCTTGATCACCATCAAGTGATCAAAGTTTTATTTACTACAAAGATAAGGAGTTGCCCTTGAGCCTGATCTATCCGCTCTTTATACCTATGGCAGGCTGCGCTGCCCGCTGTATCTATTGCGATCAGTCCAAGCTCAGCGGGGCTTCGGCTTTGGATTTGGAGCAGGCAGCTCATGATGTGGCAGCTTTTATCAGGCATCATCCGGAGCAGGATAAACAAATTGCTTTCTATGGAGGCAGCTTCACCCGGCTGTCTCCACAAGAGCGGAACACTATGCTGGAGCGGATCTTACCGCTTCTGGATGAGCACAGCAGCTTCAGAATCTCCACGCATCCGCTCTGGATAGATCAGGAGATCCTGGACTGGTGCGGGCAAAACCGGATCAGGACAATCGAGTTGGGAATTCAGGATTTCAATGAGGCAGTTTTACATAGATCAGGACGAGGCTATGGCACCGCGGAAGCTGTGGGAGCCTGCAAAGCGGTACAGGAAGCAGGCTTTGAGCTGGGAATCCAGCTGATGCCGGGTCTCCCCGGGGCTGATCTGAGCAGCCTCGAAGCCAACTTATATTATCTGAGGGAACTAAAGCCAAGGTTTCTGCGGCTCTATCCCCTGATCGTGATCAAAGGGACGCCTCTGGAAGAGGAATTCCGACAGGGACGCTACCAGCCGCTCAGTCTGGACGCAGCGATTCAGATCTGCGCGGACTACTGCCTTCTGGCTGAAAGCCTGAGAATCCGCGTCATCAAGCTGGGCATCCCCTCAAACATAGCATCGGAAGACATCCTGGCAGGGCCTTATCATCCTGCCTTTGGTGAATTTGTGAAGGCTGAACTGCTGATCCGCAAATTAGAGCTTGATTATCAGCCGGATCAGCCTATCTTTTTGAATAGAAGCCAATCCGCTCTGCTATCCGGACACTCCGGAAGATACCGTAAAATCTTAGAGGACAGGCTCAAAAATTGCACTTTGGAGATAAAGATAACCGACATAGCTGATTCAAAAAAGAATCAAGAGGATAAAACATGAAAAGATACCTGTTTCCGCTTTTAGTTTTCCTGCTTTTTTTAACAGCCTGCGTGGTTGAGACGCCGGTTCTGCCCACCTGGGATATCGATCTGAATGTCCCTCTGCTAAACGAGACCTATCTCCTGGCAGATCTGGTGGATAACGAAAACATCTACATCGGTGATGATAACGTGCTCGTTCTGCAGAATTCAGGAACGCTGAGCACGCCCGCGATCGGGGATATCCAGTTTAACACCGCGGTAGATATCGGCCCTGTGCCGGTTCCGTCCGGGATAGCTCTGGAAGGAGCTTTCTCCCCGGATGATCCGGAAGAAGGCTATCAGATCTCCTATGGCCTTATCAGCAGCGGAGCGATCAAAACCCGCTTCACGAATGTCGATCCGGCTGTAAGCGCGATCACCATCAGCTTTGACGGGATCATGGATGCTGCCGGAAACCCTCTTCAAATCGCATATAGTGGCAACAACGGCTGGAGGACGACCAACCTCACCAATCATCATATGGGAGTGCACAATTCCGGGCTGCTGCTGGAGAACATCGGGTATAGCGTGCAGGTGGTCTCCACTCTGCCACAGGGTGAGATCGCTGCGGATCTGCAACTGAAAATCGAGAACGGACTGCAATTCAGCGAGTTTCAGGGCAGCCTGAACAATTATACTCTGAACATCGATGACAACCTCCAAACCGTGGATATCGACTATCCTTACGGAATTGAAGAGGCGATCCAGCTGCAGGCAGCGCGTCTGGCCCTCAATTTTACCAATCAACTGGGCTATTATTGTGAATTCATTGGCAGTCTTTACGCCGTGAATGATATCACGGGAGCCACGGTTACGGTCCCCATCAAGGACGAAAACGGCGAGAATTTTCACCTCCATCCCGCGCTGGACGGGGTTCCCCAAAGCACTGAGATCATTCTCTCAGACGGGATCGCCCCCCTCTTGCAGATCATGCCGCACCATATCGAAATCAGAGACGGATTGTTCAAGCTCAGAGACGGTGTGAGCGGAGCCATCGGATCAGTGCATGCCGCTGATCAGGTCACCGGCAGCTACACTGTCGATGCGCCTTTTGAATTCTTGCTGTTGCCGCACACTTTCCTGCTGAACGAACCCAAAAAACTGGAGATCAGCCTGGAAAACCGCGATCGCATCCGCAAGAACGCCATTTCCGCGGGACTTGAACTGCAGATCAAAAACATGCTGCCGGTGGGAGCGTCTGCCACAATTTATGTGGATACGGATTCGCTCTTCAGCATGGCAGACAGCCTCAGCTATGCTTTCAAACGGGAGGTAAGCCTTGGCTCGGTTTCGGAGAATCCGGGTTTCCAACCGGTTAATCTATCACTCAACGCAGAAGAGATGCAGATCTTCTCTAATCCCATGCTCTATTTCCAGCTGGCTTTCAGCTTCTCTTCAAATGGTCTGCCGGTAACGATCACGGCTTCACCGTCTGACTACGTGCAAGTGAAGGGGATGCTCAAAGCCCGCGTGCACATCGAGGATAAGAAATGAAAAAGCTGCTTCTGCTACTGCTTCCTCTGCTCTGTGTCAGCCTGCTATCCGGTTTTACCACCGGCAAATCTTTGCTCTTTGCTGATAGCTTCATGCTCCGGGCTCAAGGCACGGAAGCCCTCTATTTCAATCCCGCCCTGCTTCACCCCGGCTATTCTGATATCATGCTGCCCGCCGTGAATTCAGCCGCATTTGTTGCCAATAACTCTTTTGATCTGGATACCTATAACTATATCATGCGCTCGGATTATCTGGACGATGAGGATAAGGCCATGATCCTCGGTAAGATAGACAACAAGCTCCAGGCCGACACAGAGGTGCATACCAGTGTTTTTGGCTACACCGTGGGAAATCTGGGGCTGGGCTCATCCTTGCATCTCTACGCCCGCAGCATGTTTTCCAAACAGTATCTGGAACTTTTGCTCTATGGCAATCAGGATTCGCTCTATGTCTTTGATAAAAAAGAGAATGACCTCAGTCTGCTCAGCTTTGGAGACATCACCTTCGGGATGGGCGATCTGAAAGTAGGACCCAAAGAGAAACCCTGGTTCAAATTCGGTTTCTCGGGCAGTCTGCTGATCGGGATAGAGGATATCAACACCAAAAGTTATAACGGCTCATTCAGCTCCAACCTTGACGGGCTCTCCTTCTCTCAGGATATAGTGCTGGACACCGGGCTTTTGGGCTTGGGGTTCAAAGGCATGCTGGGAGCAGTTGCAGAGCCGATCCCAAACCTCACTGTGGGAGTCACGGTCGATAATATCCTGGGCGGTATCGGTTGGTTTGGAAACACCGAAGCTATTCACTACAAAGTGGAAGCGGACAGCCTCTTCATAGCCAATCTGGAAGATGATTTCTTCACTGAAACCGACGAACGCATCGATATCGATAATTACAACACCACTCTGCCTCTGGAACTGAGACTGGCTGGACTTTACAAGTTTCCTTTTGTCTCCGTATCCATGGACTGGGTGCTGCCTTTTGACAGCTCGGTGGTCTCCTCCGGAGTGGGGCAGCTCTCGCTGGGAGCGGAATTCAATCCTCTCAAACACTTCCCCATAGATTTTGGCCTGTCTTTTGGCAATAGCGATCAACCCATGCGCATGGCCCTGGGCGCCGGGATCAGAACCAGCTACGGGGATATCGGGCTGGGATTCCAGAGCTTTGATTATCTGATTCCCGGCTACAATTCCAAGGGCATCTCCATCGGCACTTACTGGAATTTCAAGATGTGATGGTTCAATACATTATCATTGTCATTCTGGCCTTGCTGATTTCGGCCTATTACTATCTGCGCACCTATCCGGAGCAGAGCAAAGGCAGAAGATTGCTGCTGGGAGGCTTGCGTGCCCTCAGCGTGGGAATTCTGCTGCTACTTCTGATCAGCCCTGTGCTCTATCGCATAATTCATAAACCACAGGTTTCTGAGGTTCTGGTCTTGCGGGATAATTCCTCCAGCATGAACCTGAAGACAGGAAATCAAACAAAATCCGCACTGCTGCAGCCCTTTGCTGATGAGCTTAGCAGCCGTTTCAAAGCTGCAGGATACAAGCCTGTCAGCTATGATTTCGCGGACGGACTGAAAGGGAAAGCGGACAAAACTGTGCTCAATCCCGTGCTGGCTGAACTGGCTCAGAAACACGACCTGAGCAGAGTTAAAGCCATCATCCTGAGCTCAGATGGCTGGCTTCGGGATGAGAGTTTTGAGGCTGTCCGGAAAAGCGGGATCCCTTTCTATGTAATTGCGGACACCAGTTCCGCCACAGCCGTCGATCTTGCCATCACCGGAGTGCAAAACAACCGCTACACCTATCGCAATGAACCCACCATCATCAGGGCTGAGCTAAAGTCCACCGGCTATTCCGGTCCTGCCACTGCCATTCTCAAGCTTAGCGGTAAAGCACTGGCACGGCAGAGCTTGAACCTTAAGGCAGATCAGGCGGCCAGCGTTGAATTTACCCAGCGATTCAGTCAAACAGGGCTCTTCCCCTACAGCGTGGATCTGGAAGCTCCGGGGGCAAAAGAGCGCTCTCTGAATAACAACAGCTACCCCGGGGCGATCGAAGTGCTTTCTGATAAAGAGCAGATCCTGATCTTCACGGACAGCCCCGGCTGGGACGGAAAATTCATTCAGGATGTGATCACCGCCAACGCCCGTTGGGAAGCAAAAACCTATCTCATCAGAGGCGGGCAGCTATATCAGGGTGAAAAAGTTGCTTCACTTCCAAACACAGCAAATCTGGCAGCGATCGTAGTGGTCAATCACGGAAAACTGGAACTACCCAAGACTGTGGCAGACTTCATTCTGTCCAATCAGCGCAAGGGCACCGGCTTGCTCTATCAGGGCTATCCCCTTGCGGCTCTGCAAGCTGCCCTGCCAACCCGGGCATCAAATATCAGCGCGCCCTACAGCGGATTTTTGGTCTGGACCCCTGCCGCGGACAGCTATCCCATGCTTGCCACAGACAGCGCCTCCCGGGACGAGATCCCTCCTCTGGATTACTATTACGTCACTGCCGCTCCGGGATCACAGGTGCTGGTGGAACTGAACAACCCCCAAAGATCTCCTGCCATTGTGATCAACACGGCCACAGGGGGCAAGGCTGTCTCCTTCTCGTTCCTGAACTTCTGGAAGTGGCAATTGCAATCCAAAAACGATGGCTATGGCAAACTGATGACAAATGTCCTTACCTGGCTCTCAAACCGCAATGCCGGAAACTACCGCGCGATCTATAAACCCAGCTATTTCAAGGGTGAAGAGATCAAGCTTGATCTAAGAGTGGATGATGATATCCGCGGAAGCAGGCTGGATCTCGATCCGATCTTGAAAGTGAGAGATGACAAGGGCAAGGAAGTCTTCTCCGACTATATGCTCCCCGATGATGCCAATTATAGCCTAAAACTCAATCTGGATAAGGCCGGGAACTATAGCTTCGAGATCAGTGACAAGGTCTCGCGTGATAAAACCGGCGGACGCTTTAACCTCGCCGATGCCTCTATCGAAGCGCGTGATTTCGATTTTAACCTGCCCTTGCTCTCCTGGATCGCCAGCTCCAGCGGTGGCAGATTGCTTGCCTTGAACAGCGATTACCAGCCCCTGCCGGCTCAGAAACAGGAAATTACCCAAACTCTTGAACTGCCCCTCTATCGCAAATGGTATATCCTCAGCCTCTTCATTCTGGCCTTTTCTCTGGAGCTATTTCTGCGCAGGCGGTGGGGACTGCTTTGAGATTAAAAATTAAGAATTAAGAATTAAGCTGCTCCTGTGCAGCCTGATTTGCTAATCCTGTATGGATTAAAGACCTCAGCCGCGCTGAAACCCATGAAATGAGCGTCAGCTTAATTCTTAATTATTAATTTTTAATTAAATCAAGCTCTTCCTGCGCCAGCCGCTCAAACTTATTGTTATCAGACGCGTCCACGGCTTTTTGGAAATAGTCCTGGGCTTCCTTTTGCCGCCCCAAAGCCTTGTAGATCATGCCGATATGCCAGGCTATCTCGGAATTGAGCTTTTCCTGACGCAGAGGGATCCGCATGTATTCGAGGGCGGAATAGTAGTCTTGTTTCAGGTAATAATACCAGGCGATGCTATCCAGATAGGCTGGGTTATCCGGCTGAAGGGCAAGAGCTTGCCGGATCAGAGGCAGGGCTTCTTCCAGCTTGTTTGGGAATGAGAGCAGACTGTAGCCCAGTCCGTTCAGGAATTCCGCGTTATCGGGAAAGCGCTGCACGGCAAGGCGTAATACATCCAGAGCATCATCCAGCCTGTCTTCCATATAGTAATATGAAGAGAGGAAGCTAAAATCAGCTTCGCTGCCCGATCCTCTGTTGATCAGGCTTTGGCTGTAGGATGCCTTGCTGCGGCTGAAATCACCGGTTGTTGTGGCAGCCAAAAAAGCATGGCTGAAGGCTTTGAGATAGAGCTTGGCATCTTCATCATCGCAAGCATTAGCGAAGCGTTCATGGAAGCTGTCGTGCAACGCGGGGGGCATGGCTTCCGGAGTGGAGCCTTCCAGATGGGCAAAATAATAGAGATAATAGACCAGAACGGATTCCAGATCAGCAACGCTGGAGACGCGCGCGGTGTAGCGGGAGAGCGCGGTCTGTTCATGTTGAGTCAAAGAATTTGCGATGACCAGGGCATATACTTTGCTGTCCGCTGCCGTCTGCGGAGTTTTCTGTTCCATGGCAAGGGCGATCTTGTGCATTTCCAGCACATTCCCTTCAAAAAATGCCGTGGCGGCGAGGGGCAGGATCAGTTCGGCATCTCCGGTGGCACAGACTCGATCGGTCAATTCCAGCAAATCCCCGCTTTTACCCTCTTTTTGCAGGGTCTGCAGGTGGTCCAGCATTTGGGCCTTATGTTCTGGATAGTTCAGTTTATCAAAATTTACGGCATCGATGGCATAGAGATCGATAGATTTCAGGATGCTTTCCTGCAGTTGTTTGGCCTCATCCGAGGGCTGTAGGGCAAGCAGCTGATCCACCAGCTGCAGAGCTTTGATGGGATTCATCGAGGAATAGATCTGAGCCAGCAGCAGCAGATCTTCCGGTTCGTTCTTTGCCAGTTTCTCCGCTCTTTCCAGAGCCTTGGTATCCACTTCTCCCTTGAATCTGTAGTTATAATAGAACCGCAGGATATGAATGCGGCTGGAGGGATAGTTGCGTTCCAGATCCTTCAGCGTGAGATCCAAACCCAGGCTGTCGCTCCGGATGCTGTATACGCTGTAGAGGCTGTTCAGAGTGTAAAGATCCAGATCCATCTGCTGACGTGTCTTTTGCAATTCCTGTTCGAATTCTGCTTTGGAAAGCAGGTCGTTATCGTAGAGTGAGATCCGTGAAAGCAGTAAATACTTGCTGATCTGTTGGCTGCGGGGATCGTGAGCCTGAGCTTTTTCCAGCAGTTGCCGGGCCAGTTCAAGGCGTCCCTGATGCAGGCTGTAAGAGCCTGTGATAAAATAATACAACGAAGAAAAATTGGGGCGTGAGCCATCCACAGGTTTGCTTTGAACAACCGCGCAGCCGGTGAAAAGCAGGCTCAGCAGCAGAAGAGCAAACAGAGCCGGACGCAAAGGTTTTGGCATCACAGGCTATTTTATCCTGAGGCTGGAGGAGATCATGTGCAATTCCAGCAGAATGGCGAGTTTATCACCTGCAGGGAAGAACACGGAGTTATCGATCAGATAGGCGCGTTTGGAATCGGGATGCCAGAAAGCCATGGTCTGAAAGGCACCGCCGATAACGAGCTTTTGGTTTTCCCAGGGTCCGCTGATCCGATAGCCTTGGTAACCGGCGAATTTAAAGGCCTCGCTGCGGAGATTCTCTTTTCTGATGGTATCGCCCTCAAATCTGGCTTGCCAGAGCTCCTGTCTTTTGTTAAAAAGCCAGTCCGCAGTCACTTCGTCCGCAGGCATATCTTCATAGTAGACAGAGATATATTTATCAGGAATCTCGCGATCCGGAATGCGGGCACGGTATAAAAAGGAGAGGAAACGCCCGGCCTTATCATTGGAGTAGAGCCTGTAAGTATCCGGGATCTGCATACTGAAAGGATAAGGCTTCCAGAATCCGGCTTCGATCACCTTGCCCCGAAATGCCTGATAGGCCTGGCGTTCACCATAGCGTTTCAGCAGCAGGGAAAAGATGTTATCGCTCTGGAGGGTGGCGGTATTACTGAGGCTGTTCTTATCTTTGCCCAACAGGTATAAGATTATCTGGTCGCGTGAGTTATGATTTCTGGCAGTAAAGAGGTCACCCCCGCTTTGTTGCACGCGCTGGGGATAGCCGGGGTTGAGGCTGCTGAGAATATACTGAGTGATCTCGTCCTTGGCTTTGAGGTCTCCGATAAAAAGCAGATTCTTGTATTGCAGATACTTATCCACATCCTTGAGCTCCACTTTGATCAGGTTGAAATAGGCTTCTTCATAGACCAGACGAACCTTGCGCTCGATGCTGCTGCGCAGAAGCAACTCCAACATTTGCCAGTTCTTGGCGCTGGCAAAGACATAGACATCGCTGTCTTCACCAAAGGCCAGCGGTTTGGCATAGTTCAGCATCTTATCAAAGGCAGTATAGCGCGCGCTGGGGGTTGCTTGCTTTTTCCCGCAGGAAAATCCCAAGGCGATCAGGATGAGCGGAATAAGAAGGTAAAAACGTTTCATGGCTTGCTCCTAAGCTTTGATCCGGAGATAATTGACTCCGCTGTAGAGGGTTATGCCTGTCACAAGCCAAAACCAGAGGGTGATGACAGTGACGAATATTGGCGACGGTGAGGAGAAGGCCCACACGGAATAGGCCGCGATCAAACCCAGCATCTGCATCACGGTCTTGAGCTTACCCAGTTTGTCCGCTGCCACGATGATACCCCTCTGTTTATAAATCTCGCGCAGGATGGTGATGATCAGTTCCCGGGCAAAGATCAGGATAAAGATCAGGGCAGGGAGCCGGTAGGGCATTAGCCAGGTGATCCCGGAAAGGGCTGCCAGCACCAATAGTTTGTCTGCCAGAGGATCCATGATCTTGCCGTAGTTACTGATAACATTATATTTACGAGCCAGAGCTCCATCCAGATAATCCGTGAGGGAAGCCAGCACAAAGATGACCAGACAGATCAGGATCTGGCCCGGAACCCGGCTGAGATAGAGATAGTACAGGAAGACAGGGATCACCAGCATCCGCAGGGTGGTGAGGATATTGGGAAGATTACGGTTCATAGGCTGTCTTCAGGATCCGGTTCCGGCACTTTGGGTTCAGGGGCGAACTCCACCTGAATCTCATCGCGGTGATAACGGTTATCATGGTCCATCAGATGGGAGGCTATGGTAATCATAACAGTTCCCAGCAACAGAACTCCGGCTTGGGTTGCAAAGAGCCACCATGGCAGCAGGAAATTCTTGCCCCAGAGCAAGATCCAGCCATAATAGACAGGGATGAAATAGAGGGCGGCGCTGACCAAAAGGGGGCTGAAAAACAAAGCCAGGCTGTGACTGGTGAGTTTATTCTTGTAGCGCAGGATATCGACCACGGAGACCAGCTTGCGTTTTTGCAACACGAGGATTCTCAGCTCCAGGCTGAGACGGCTGTATACAAAGACCAGGAGGAGCAAGACTGCTATCAGTACAGTGAAGATGATCTTGCCGCGGTGCATGGCTTTAAGCTGCTGTTCTGTTTTGGTCCAAACCGTGGATTGGGCGTCTATATCGATCTCCGAAAGGTTGCGGCGCAGGATATCCGTAACCATGGGTTTGGCCAAACGCGCGGCATTGGTGGGCTGAAGGTGGATGGTGATCACATCAGGGAAGCGGAAGTCGGAGAGCATCTCATCCGAGACCGGCAGGTTGTAGGACTGCACTAATTCCAGGCCTGCCGCGCTTCCTGTGTCATGTTTCACTTTTGCGATCTCAGGCAGAGCCTTCAATTCCTTGAGCAACGGGCTGACCTTGGTGGTGTCGGAAACATAGGCATAGATGGGATAGCTGACTAAATCGGTCAATTGGGTTTGCTCGATCTGTTCCAGCTGATAATGGGCAAAGTTCCATCCGGTCAGAAGCAGAGTGATTCCGATCAGGATCGCATAAAATCTGGCAGTCATGTTCATATCTTATTCCTTAATCTTGCGGATTTGACTGATAAAATATCTTTTGAAGTCACTCGAGTGAAGCACTTGGATTGTGTCAAGTGAAGTCTTTTGGAGCTTGCTGCAGAACTCGCTCTCCCTGTCGCGGGGATATATCAAAAGGGTCTCGGTATCCGCTGTGGAGAGCCTTTGGATGCTGGTGATGAGATCATCCATGCTGCAGCTGAGCTCTTCACGTCCGATCCTGCGGCTTTCCAGAGGGGAGCTGAGTCCGCTGCCTACCGGCAGCCAGGGGGGATTTGAGATTATCAGATCAAAATCCTGATCTGATACCCAAGCTCTCAGATCAGCCTGGATAAAGTCGACCTTCACATTGCAGAGTTTCGCATTATCTTGGGCCAGAATGACTTCCTGTTCCTGGATCTCGAGCCCGGTGATAATCCAATCCGGTCTGTGCAGCGCCAGCATAATGCTCACGATCCCGGATCCACTGCCCAGCTCCAGAACCTTCAAACCGGGTTTGTTGTAGAGGTGGAGAGTCTCCTCTTGCAGGAAGACGGAAGCATGGGTGACAGGCTGGAAACGGCTGTCCTGATATATGATCAGATCGTTGACGGGAAGCCGGATGGCTCTCAGAAACCCGCTTTTCAGCGCGAGAGCTCCAGCATACGGTCCAGGCATTTTACTGCCTTTGAGGCAATATCCTGCGGGACGGTGATCAGGTGCTCTTCGTTCTCCAGGGCGCGCAGCAGATCATGAATGCCGGTCTTGAGCATATTCTGGCAGATGGCACCCGGAGCCAGCGGAAGGATGGATTTCTGAGGATAAAGGTGTTGCAGGTATCTGATCATGGCGACTTCCGTGGCGATAATCACCTTGTCGTGATTCGCGCAGTAGTTCATCATTCCACTGGTGGACATCACTTTATCAGCTTGGTCCAGGATCACGGCAGGGCATTCCGGATGAGCCAGCAGAGTATGCTCCGGATATTGTTTTCTCAGGTCTTCGATCCGAGCCGGGCTGAATTGCCAGTGGTGCACAGGGCAATAGCCATTCCAGGTGATGATCTCGCGTCCGGATTGACGTGCCGCCCAATTGCCCAGATTTTGATCCGGCACAAAGAGAATGGGCTGGTTCACGGGGATGGATCTTACGATCTTCACCGCGTTTGAGGAGGTGCAACAGATGTCGCTTTCGGCTTTGACCTCAGCGCTGGAATTGACATAACAGATCACCACCGCACCCGGATGAGCGGCCTTAAACTGGCGCAGTTGCTCCCCGGTGATCATGTCGGCCATGGGACATCCCGCATCCAAAACAGGAAGCAGGACCCTGGCAGCCGGATTCAGCATGGCAGCTGTCTCGGCCATGAATTTGACCCCGCAAAAGACGATGATCTCCGCGCTGGCCTCACTGGCAAGGATGGAAAGCTGGAGGGAATCCCCCCGGAAATCTGCGACATCCTGGATTTGGATATCCTGATAATTGTGGGCAAGGATCAGGGCGTTCTTCTGCTCTTTCAGCTGTTTGATCCGTTCTATTATATCGTTCATCTGAACCTCTGTTGCTGTTGTTTAATGTCCTGTGTGACCGAAGCCTCCGTCTGAACGCATGGTGTCTGAGAGCTCAGGGCTTGCTTCCAGTTCGGTGGAGATGACCTGCGCAAAGACCAGCTGGGCAATGCGCATATTGGGCTCGATCGTGAATGCCTCGGAACCGTGGTTGATCAGGATGACCTTGATTTCACCCCGGTAATCCGCGTCTATGGTGCCGGGGCTGTTCAGTACTGTGATCCCGTGTTTGACAGCCAGGCCACTTCGGGGACGCACCTGCGCTTCAAATCCGGGAGGAATTTCCAGGCTGAGACCTGTGGGGATGAGACCCCAGCTTCCGGATTGCAGGATCAGGGGTGCTTCTAAACAGGCACTCAGATCATATCCGGAGGCGTGTTCAGACATCCGTCGCGGAGCTGCTGCCAAAGGGCTGAGCAGGCTATAACGAAGCTTCATGACTTGCGGGTGAGCAGGTAATCGGCCAGTATCTCCAGGAGCTGAGCCCGTGCTCCAAGGCTGCTGATGGCAATCTTGGCTTTGGCGGTCAGTTCCGAGGCCTGGCGCCGGGACTCTTCCACTCCGTAGACTGCAGGGAAGGTGACTTTCTGCGCGTTGGCATCTTTGCCGATGGTCTTGCCAAGCTCTTCCTGGCTGCCTTCGATATCCAGCAGGTCGTCCACGATCTGGAAGGCCATGCCGATGCAAGTGCCATATTCTTCAATGGCTTTGAGTTCCTTCTCTTTTGCCCCTCCGCCCAGCGCGCCAAGGCGCAGGCTGAGGTTGATCAGGCGGCCGGTCTTATTCTCATGGATATAATTCAGGGTCTTTTTATCCACTTTTTTCCCTTCGCTCTGGATATCCACCATCTGCCCAGCGATCAAACCTGTGATACCGCATTCCTGAGCCAGTTCGCGCACAAATTGAATTCTGAGCGAGGCGTCCACGGCAGCGTGGGTGACAAGGTCAAAAGCGCTCACCAAAAGGGCGTCACCCGCAAGGAGAGCGTCTCCCTCTCCATAAACGGCATGGCAGGATTTCTTGCCGCGGCGGTATTCGTCGTCATCGATATCCGGCAGATCGTCGTGGATCAGGGAAAAGGTGTGGATCATCTCTATGGCAGCAGCCACGGGTGTGATCGCTTCCACGTCTTCATTGAAGAGCTGAAACGCCAGCATGGTGAGGTAGGGACGCAAGCGTTTCCCTCCGGCAAAGACGCTGTAACGCATGGCTTTGTGGACTTCTTTGGGATATTCGTCTTTTCTGGGTAAAAAGCGATCCAGGATGATATTCACCAATTCCTGCTTCTCTTTCATGTCTTTCTTCAGCCAAACTTTGGGCTCCATCTATTCCTCCCCCCCAGGCTTGATATCCTGACCGATAATGCTGATTTTGGCTTCCGCGTCCTGCAGCTTACTCCGGCAATGATTGAGATATTGCACTCCCTCTGCGTAAAGCCGGAGCATCTCATCCAGCTCGGGTTGACTGCCGGAAAGGCGCTCCACGATCGCTTCCAGAGCAGTCATAGCTGCCTCAAAACTGAGCTCTTTTATCTTCTCGGGATTATCCATGATTCAGTCCCCTTAGTATTTTCTGGCGATTATAATATCGGAACGGATTTTGTCAATCACAAAATCGTGATCACGGCCAAAGCGCTGCCTTTTTCTCTCAAAATACGCGCGGGAGACTGCGTGATCAGGTTGCTGATCCCCCGGGTCTGATAGTTCAGGATCAGCAGATCGTCCAGGGGATACTGCAGTCCGCTGCTGCTCACGAACTTCAGCTCGGGGCTGAGCGCGAGGAGGGAGAGCAGGGTGCCGGGAGGATAGTCCAATTCTGTTTCTGCATCGAGCATAAAGAGGATCTGGCTGCCGGTCTCGATCCGGCAATCAATACCTTCCCGGTGAGCCGCCTCAAGATTCCGGATCAAAGCCAAAGCATGGTCAAACCTGCCTCCGAGGTCGTTGAACAGGGTTATCTTGCGGTATCCGAGCGAGCTCAGTTCCTCAAACGCGTGCTCCGTGTCCGTGGCATTTTTATCAGGTTGCAGCCGGATGAGGGGAGTATCAGAATAGACTTCCAGTAAGCCGGGCTCAGACAGAGAATCAAAATCCCCGATGATCAGGCCGGGTTTGAGCTGTAAACGGTGAACAGTTTCCAGCCCCTTGTCGACCGCGACGATCAGGTCATGGGGTGAGATGCGTGAAAGATCAGGATTGAGGGGGGAGTGGTTGCCGAAGATCCAGGCTTTAGCCTTCGCTGATCTCATAGCTGTCTATACGGTTGAAAAAGCTGCCTGGATTGACCTTGGTGTTGCCAATGCGGACTTCATAGTGCACATGCGGTCCCGTGGATTGACCTGTGGAACCCATCACTCCGATGATCTGTCCCTTGTGAACCCTGTCTCCAGTGCGGACCTTGAAGCCTGCCATGTGTCCGTAAATGGTCTCATACCCGTTTTCGTGGTCGATCAGGATATATTTGCCATAGCCCGGCTCATATTTGGTGGATACAATCACACCGTCAGCGGTCGCATAGATCGGAGTTCCCACTTCGTTTGAGATGTCGACCCCGTGGTGGAATGCCAGTTCTGAGCTAAAAGGATCGATACGCATGCCATAGTCATCCGAGATATTGCCAAACGCGGGATAAATGGAGGGCGCTCCGATCAGAGAGCCGGTTTGGTGAGACAGTCTGCCCTGATCCGGAGAGCTCCCCGGGAGAGTTCCCAGCTCGCTCAGGATATATTCCAAACGAGTCTCGATGATGTCCAGACGTTTTTCCACGCTGTTGATATATTTGGATTTATGATTGTCAAATTTACCGCTGTAATACGGATAGTCTTTACCCTTGAGGCTGTCTGCCGGATTGTCTCCGATGATGGCAGAGATGGAATCCACCCGTGCCGTGATCGAGCCCAGAGTGCTTTCCATCTTGGCGCGCAGCTCGGTGTTTTCTGCTTTCAATTTGGTGATTTGGGTGTCTCTGGATTTGATTCCGGAAAGGCTGAAGATCATGATAAAGGTGGAAACCAGAAAGACAAGCAGCAGGGCACACACAACAACGAGCACCCACTTCGGGAGGCTCAAACTGTGCTGTCTGCTGTCCATTCCCAATTGGAAAGTCAGCTTCAGGCGGTTTGGCGGTAAGAAGTCTTGATCCATAAGTATATTATATTAGTCCTTTTAAGCTGAAGAGGTGCAAGTTCTGTGCCAATTGATCCTTTTTCCATTTGCAGCAGGCCAGCCAAATTATGGCATCCCGTGGGGGAATCGAACCCCCGTTGCGTGACTGAGAATCACGAGTCCTGGGCCACTAGACGAACGGGACACGATATCTTGTAAGCCAGAAAATTATGGCGACCCCTAGGGGAATCGAACCCCTCTTGCAAGAATGAAAATCTTGAGTCCTGACCGATAGACGAAGGGGTCGC
>JAKLEY010000139.1 GCA_022711455.1 Candidatus Cloacimonadota bacterium | reverse complement strand
CATTACCAGATCTGTTTGGGCTATAACGACCGCGTTGACAGTCTGCTGATCCGGCATTACAATTTCAATTCATCCAGCTGGGAAAAGCGGATCATGAGCTACGACGCGTCCGGACGCAAGAGCGCGGAACTGGTTCTGATCTCAAATGATAACGTGAACTGGCAGCCTCTGCAAAGAGCGACCATCTTCCAATCCGGGCAGGATTTCCCTCCCGAATTCAAGCCGAACCTGAATCATATGCTGTTTGACCTCAATTACCAGGGCTACATCCCCACCGTGCTCTACTACTGGATCCCGGGGCTGACCGAGCGCGGAATGGTCGATTCGCTTTACACCGAAGAGTATGTGAACAACCAGTGGGTGCTGCGTTCCCTTGATGACTACAATGTTTACACCAATCCTGACGGCTCCATCGGCTTCACCATCTATTCCTGGGATCCTGATATGATCGGCACTCCGGATTATTTCCCCTCCTGTTGGGCTTTCGGTTTCGACAGCCTGGGGCATTACCGGGGCCACAGTTTCAGCACGGATGACGGGCTCTCTCCACCTTCCTATGTGGGGGTCAGCTATCAGTGGAGTCAAACCAGCGCCTTGCTTGATCCGGCCGCTACTCCTTTGAACAAGATTAGGATACAAACCTGGCCCAATCCGTTTAGGGAGACTGTGCAGGTTCTGCTGGAAGTCCCAGATGCCAAAGCTGAAACCCGGATCGGGATCTATAATCTGAAAGGACAGAAGATCTTTGGTCAGGACGGGATTGGAGAACGATGGATCTGGGATGGCAAGGACTCTTCCGGGAAAGATCCGGGCGCGGGGATCTACTTCATCCGGGCAGAGAATTCCGGACTTTGCAGCGTGCTTAAAGTTCTCAAGTTTTGAATTCTAGATAGATTAGGGATGATAAGGATGAAGAGGATCGTATAACGTTGTAGCGTTTTAACGTTTTAGCGTGGGGAGCTCAGCCCCCGTGCATAAATAGGCCACGGAAAAAAGCGGATTTCACGGATTCCCAGTAAAAAGCGGTTTGGCGCTGAGCAGATTTTAATTGCATGCTCTTACAATGCTACTATAATACTCAAATGAGTCCTGGCGGGACGATATTTTAGATAGCCTTGAAGTACAATATATGAATTGAGTCCTGCAGGGACGACATTTTAGATAGGATTAGAGAAAACAAAAACAAATTGAGTCCCAAAGGGACGACATTTTAGATAATCACAACGTGCATATATAACTGATAATTAAACATTATATGTGTCGTCCCTATGGGACACATGTAGTCTTCATGAGAATGCACGCAAGCTATCTGAAATAGCGTCCCGTTGGGACTCAAATCGCCGTTATTTTACATCCTCTGTAAGCTATGTTACGAACAGGCTGAAGCCTATGTTACACCCCTCCTGCATGCCGCAGGGATGCTGCAGGCACGGTGGTGCGGGAGGCATGCCGGGGGCGTGCGGGAGGCATCCCGGATCCTATGGGGGGCGGTAGCAGCTGTCCACTCTGCTGTCCATCATAAATAATTGGAAGCAAATTCCAAAGGAGAAAGCATGAAAGTTAAACTCAATTTCAATCAGGAAAGCTATTCCGGACAGCTGGACGATCTGGTCTATTACTGGGATCCCCGGCTGAAGATGATGATCGCAAGGCGCAAACCTCTGCGGCAGGTAGTGAGCCCCAGTCAGCACCACTTGGGTGCTATCTCACGCAATCTCAGTTCTTTGATTTCCAATCCAGACTACAAAGCAGAGCTCAGGATCTATCTGGACCTATTGGAAATGAACGGCCTGGCAGAGGGGTGCACACGCTGGTTCGGGCTCTACACCAGGCTGATGTGGAAACTGGCGGAGAAATATACGGAGCTGGATCTGGAAATCCTGAGCAGTGAAGAGGCAGGGACTTACAGCTGCAGATCAGTCAAGAGCGCGGTCGAGGATGGACTGCTGCCTGCCGTGGAGGGCTATCAGCGGCTGGATTCGCTGATCTGTGATCTTTGAACACAGAGGCACAGAGGCACGGAGACACAGAGACAAAGAGATAAGTGAGGAGGGTAGCAGCTCTCATCACTCATTACTCATCACTTTTTGTTACACAGAGACACAGAGATCAATGAGGGGGTGGATTCCTGCCTCCACGGGGGAAGAGAACCCCGGATGGGGTGATATGACATAGCCCGGGGTGGAGCGGAGAGGAACCCCGGGGAAAGGGCATACCCATAATCAGAACCCCGGATGGGGTGACACCAGAATATTGTTATCAATGCTTATGTGCCGCCCTTCCAGGGCTTTAGGGTGAATTTGGCAATGACCCTGAGGTTCCGCTTCACTCCACCTCAGGCTATGTCATGTCACCCCTGCCGGGGTTTTATTGAGGTTCCGCTTCACTCCACCTCAGGCTATATCATTTCACCCCATCGGGCTTATTAGCTCCCACAGTGCATTGGTCAACTGCTGTGGGCTGATTGATCTCATGCAACGGAAATCCCCCCGGGGACAGCGCTCTCCTCCATGCAAACTGCAGGGCTGGCAATCCAGATCTGCCACCAAGACCCTGGCAAGAGGGTTTTGCGGAGCGAAGCCCAGGCTGGGATGGGTGGCTCCGAAAATCGCGAGCTGAGGCTTGCCCAAGGCCGCGGCAATATGCATCGGACCGCTGTCGTTGGAGATCACCACTGCCATGCGGTCGATCACGGTGATCAATTCTTCAAGAGAGAATTTGCCACAGAGATTGGAAACCTGATCCGGAGCTGCTTTGACCAGTTCCTCCCCCAGATAGCTTTCAGACGCGCTGCCCAAGACAACAAAATGAGAACTTGCCGATTCCTTGAGGAACTGCTTGATCAGAACCGCCAATTGGCTCACAGGATATAGCTTGGTCTGATGCGCGGCTCCGGGAAAGAGGGCGATCAGGGTCTTACCCTCAGGCAGAGCGGGATCAAGCGCGGGAATCAGAAGCCGGGGCAGCAAAACTTCCTCCAGAGGCTGATAGCCGGGAAGCTTGGACAGGACGGAAGAATAGAGATCGACCGTGGAGCGGATACCAGTGTGAGCGTGGGTTCTCACGATCCTTTGCCTTATGGCACGCTGCTTGGCATAGCGCAGAATCCTGGCATGAGGAGTGATCAGACCCAAGAGCAGCGAGGCTAACTTCAGATGCAGATCGATGATAAGATCATAGTATTCATTGTGCATAGCATGATGAAATTGATGTGATTTGTTATATGATATGATCTTTTCAACTGTTCCAAAATGTTTTACGATCTGCGCAAATTGAGGTTTACAAAGATAGTGCAGTTCACAGTCCGGATAGATCCGCTTCAGTTCACTGCTGACAGGCTGGCTTAAGACTATGTCTCCCAGTGAACTGAGGCGGATCAGGAGAATTTTCATTTAGCTGTTTTGATCAGCTCCGGCAATTCTGCTCTCAAGGCTGGCAGAGCCGCGAGGTCCTTGCCTCCTCCCTGAGCTGCATCGGGGCGTCCTCCTCCCTTTCCGCCGAGGCGCGCTGTGAAGAGCTTGACCAGGTTTCCGGCGTGGAATTTGGGGATCAGATCGGAGGACACCGTCACGCTGAGGGAAGCGTTATCATCTGAAATAATAAACAGAACGGCAATGAGGGATATGGCCTTATCTTTGAGCAGGTCGGACCAGGCTTTGAGATCCGCGTCCGGAGCCAGAACATGGTTGATCAGTTTAAAATCTTCATATTGGACCGACCTTGCGATCAGGGCATCGAGCTCGGCGCTGATCTGCATGGATTGCAGGCGTTTAAGTTCTGCTTCCAGCTCTGAGACACGTTCCAAAGTGGCGTCTAGCCTGGCGGATATCTGGGTGACCGGAACTCCAAGTTTGTGGGCATATTCAGAGATACTGTCTTCCTGTTCAATGGTTTGGGCATAAGCCTGCCTGCCTGAAACGGCTTCGATGCGTCTGATCCCGGCAGCAGTTGAGCTTTCGCTTTTGATCCTGAACAGACCGATCTCACCACTTGCTGAGACATGAGTGCCTCCGCAGAGTTCTTTGGAAAATCCGTCGACGCTGACCACGCGGACTGTTTCGCCATATTTTTCGCCAAACAGAGCCATTGCTCCTTCGGCTTTAGCTTCCGCAACGGGTTTCAGATCAGTGAACACCGCTCTGTTTTCCCTGATCACGGCATTGACCAGGGATTCCACTTTGCGGAGCTCTGTCTTGCTCACAGCCTGAAAATGGGTAAAATCGAAACGCAGATAATCGGCAGCCACCAGCGAGCCCTTTTGTTGCACCTGATCGCCCAATACTTCTCGCAGAGCCGCATGCAACAGATGAGTGGCAGTGTGGTTGCGGGCGATGTCCAGCCTGTGGCTCAGATCGTTTTGGGCTGTGGCTTCAGAGCCGGTGATCACTCCTTTCGTTAAACGTCCGCTGTGGATATATCTCTCATCGAGCTTGCGCACTTTGCTGAGGGCAATTTCATAATCCGCATTTGAGATCGTTCCCTGATCGGAAAGCTGTCCTCCGGATTCTGCATAAAAAGGCGTGACGTCTAATTGGAAGCGGATCTCTCCATCTTCTGCCAGGGCATAACGAGTGATGTGGCAAGGGCTGGAAAGCTTCTCGTAACCCACAAAGGTGGTGGATTGCTCACCCGAAAATTCGATCCAATCCAGTTCTTCGGTTTTCAGGCTGAATTTGGAGGCGTTGCGGGCACGATCACGCTGAGCCTGCATCTCGGTTTCAAATCCTGCCAGATCTATCGTCAGGCCCTTTTCCTCTGCTAAGATCTGCGTGAGATCAAGGGGGAAACCATAGGTGTCATAAAGCATAAAGGCGTCTTTGCCGGAGATCCCCTGCGGACTGTTGGCACTGATCTCAGCAAACCTTTGCAGACCTGTATCCAGGGTCTTGTTAAAGCGTTCTTCCTCGGCCTTGATCACCATCCGGATGTAGGCATCCTTGCCGGCAAGTTCCGTGAAATGGTCTGCCATGACTTCATTCACGACCTCCACCAGCTTCCAGAGGAAGGGCTCGATAAAGCCCAGCAGTCTGCCGTGCCGCGCGGCCCGGCGCAAGATCCGGCGCAGGACGTAGCCTCTGCCTTCATTGGATGGGAAGCCGCCATCTGCCAAAGCAAAACAGAGGGTGCGGATGTGATCCGCGATCACCCGGTGCGAAATGCCGGTCTCTTCTGAATATGGCTTTCCGCTGAGCTGGGCGATCTTTTGAATGATGGGTTGAAAGAGATCGGTGTCATAGTTGGACCGCACCCCTTGCAGCACCTGACAGAAACGTTCAAGGCCACCGCCGGTGTCCACATAAACGCTTTTGAGGGGGTTCAGCTTGCCCTCAGAATCGCGGTTATACTGAATGAAAACCAGGTTCCAGAGCTCGATGTAGCGCGCGCAATCTCCATTCACCGCACAGACATGATCCGGGGTTCCGGTTTTGTCGCAGCCTTCCGGGCCACGATCATAATGGATCTCGGAACAGGGCCCGCAGGGACCGGTCTCCCCCATCTCCCAAAAGTTGTCTTTATCACCGTGATAGGTGATGTGGGTAGGGTCGATATCGGTCCTTGATCTCCAAAGCTCAAAGGCCTCCTCATCGCTGTGATGAACGGTGCTGTAGAGCTTGTCTTTGGGCAGGCCAAAGACTTGGGTGAGCAATTCCCAGGCCCAGATGATGGCTTCTTGTTTGTAATAATCTCCAAAAGACCAATTTCCCAGCATTTCAAAGAAAGTGTGATGATAGCCATCCTTGCCGACTTCTTCGAGGTCGTTGTGTTTCCCTCCGGCGCGGATGCATTTCTGGCTGTTGACGGCACGTTTCACTT
>JAKLEY010000138.1 GCA_022711455.1 Candidatus Cloacimonadota bacterium | reverse complement strand
TGGCGAGCATGTCCCACGAGATCCGGACCCCGATGAACGCCATTCTGGGGTTCACGCAACTGCTGTTGCGGGATACGACGCTCAGCCCGACGCAACGGCAATACCTGGAGACCATCGGGCGCAGCAGCGAGCACCTGCAGGCGCTGATCGACGATGTCCTCGAGATGTCCAAGATCGAGGCGGGACGGGTTTCGGTCAACCTGGCCAGCTTCGACTTGCGCGGCATGATGGCCGATCTGACCGGCATGTTTCGCCTGCGCACCGAAGCCAAGAACCTGCGGTTCGAGGTCAAGGTCGACGACGCCGTTCCCGATCACTTGGTCAGCGATGAACGAAAACTGCGCCAGATCCTGATCAATCTGCTGCAAAATGCTATGAAATTCACCGAAGAAGGCTATATTGAGATCACCGCCGAGATCTATAATCGCAGCGACAACGACGTCCGCATCCTGTTCTGCGTTTCAGATACAGGGATCGGAATCGATCCCGTGAAACAAAAAGACATCTTCGACAATTTCTCCCAGCTGGATAACCGTATCACCAGAAAATACGGGGGAACCGGCCTCGGACTCTCCATAGTCAAACGACTGGTGGAACTGATGGGAGGCTTTGTCTGGGTGGAAAGTGATCCCGGCAAGGGCAGCAGATTTTTCTTCATTCTGCCCTTCAAACTGCAAAGCGAATCCGTGCTGGAATCTGATAAACAGGTTCAACGCCAGCTGGGAAGAGGCTTGCTGCCGGAATTGAAGATCCTGCTGGTGGAGGACGAACTTGTGAATCAGACGGTCACAAGGAGACAGCTGGAAAGTTGGAATCTGAAAGTCGAGATCGCAGAGAACGGTGCTGCTGCTGTGGAGTTTTATCTGAACAATGAATACGACTGCATCCTTATGGACATTCAAATGCCTGTCATGGATGGAGTTGCGGCAACACGTAAGATCAGGCAGATCGAAGCGGAAACCGGCAGGCATACCACGATCTATGCATACACAGCTGCCGCTATGACCGGGGATCGGGAACGCTTTCTGGAGGCCGGCATGGACGACTACATCTCCAAACCCGTGGATATCGAATTACTCTACAGCCTGCTGCTGAAAGTGAACAAACAAACCAGTGACGGAGGCCCGCCCGATGCTAAATAATGCCAGATTGATCCTCATCGGAGGGGGAACCTGCTCCGGAAAAACCACGATCGCGCTTGCGATCGGTAGGCGTCTGCACACTCTGAAAACCGTTATCATCTCGCATGATAACTATTATCATGACCTCAGTAGCATGGACAGGGAGACAGCAAAAGCCTACAACTTTGATCATCCCAACGCCATCGATACCGACACCCTGATCCGGGACATCAGGAAAATGCTGGATGGAGAAGCGGTCAACGTTCCCGATTACGATTTTATCACGCATAAACGCTCCGAGGGCAAGCTCTGCGTCGCTTTTGCGGATGTGATCATCATGGAGGGGATCTTCGCGCTTTACTATCCGGAACTGCTGGCCATGAGCGACCTCAAGCTGTTTGTGGATACCGATTCCGATATCAGGCTCACGAGGCGTCTGGCACGGGATATCAAAGACCGCGGATATGACGTCGAAGGGGTGCTGGATAAATATCTGGACACCGTCAAACCTTCGCACGACGCTTTTATCGAGCCCACTAAGAAAAACGCCGATATCATCATCCCCGGAGATCGCGAATTTGACAAGGTCCTCTATATGCTGAACGGTTATCTGCTCTACGAATTGGTAAACGAGGCAAAGTAAATCATCCACCCCGCCAAATACAGCGAAACCAAGTTTTGCTCCTTCACTCCGCTACAGCGTTTGAAGGCTATCCATAAGCTACTGCAGGCTTTGGATTCAGCCTGGGTCGAGCCGGATCTCAGAGGCGACCTGATCCGGGAAATAAGGGCATGTCTGAACTGGATGCCGGCAGCAGAGATCAGCTCTGAATTGGCTGCCTTTAAGGAACAGGACAATGATCTGCAGGTTATTAGGAAAGCACTCACCGAGTATCTGAGCCGGCTCAAACCTATGGTCAAAGACAGCCAGATCCCTTTGCGGGAGGGTGATGGGCTGAGGACAACCGCTCCGGAGCTGCTGGCTCGCGGCCAACAGATCGTCGTGATCCTGGATAATCTGCGCTCTATCTTCAATGTTGGCTCTATCTTCCGCAGTTCCGAATGCCTGGCTTTGAGAGAGCTTGTTCTGTGCGGAATAACCCCCGATCCCACTCAGGAGAGGATGGCAAAAACCGCGATGGGAACCACTGAACGGGTGAACTGGAGCTGTTTTCCGGAAACGATCGACGCGATAAGCCATTACCGAAAAAAGGGATACCGGATAGTTGCCCTGGAGACGGCTCAGGAGGCAATCTCCGTCTTTGAATACCGAGCTCCTCTCCCTTTAGCTCTGGTGCTCGGAAATGAGAGCCTCGGCATCTCTGAAGATGTTTTAGCACTATGCGATGACTTCATCGCCCTCCCTGTCCTGGGCTGGAAGAATTCACTGAATGTGGGAGTAGCTTTTGCGGTGACAGCATACCAGATAGTAATGAGTGATGAGTGAGGAGAGGTTCCCCCTTTACCTGCAGCATGTAGGTTCGGATGCCGATCCGAACTGAGAACACGGCTCCGGGGGATGGGCGCTACGGCGAGCGCCCCTGCAGTAGGTTCGGACTCTGATCCGAACTGAGAACACGGCTCCGGGGATGGGCGCTACGGCGAGCGCCCCTACAGTAGGTTCGGACTCTGATCCGAACTGACGGCTGAGCATGTAGTCGCATCGGAGTGCGACACTACAGCAGACAATACACAGAACCAATCAGAACTATTTTTCATTGACAGGGGAAGCCCTTGCAAGAAAATGGGCTTACAAATTGATACAAGGGGACCAAATGCTCAGGCAAATACTGTTATCCAAGATACACCGGGCGACGGTCACAGAATGTGACCTGAACTACAACGGCAGTATCAGCATAGATGAAGACCTGCTCGATGCTTCAGGAATGAAGGAATTTGAGCGCGTGGAAATCTTTAACATCAACAATGGTGCCAGATTCTCCACCTACATCATCCTCGGCAAGAGGGGATCAGGAGAAATTGGGATCAACGGTGCCGCAGCCAGAATGGCTCAAGCCGGAGACAAAGTTATCGTCATCAATTATGGCATGCTGGAAAGCGCGGAAATAGCCGCTCACAAACCCACCATCATCATGGTTGATGAACACAATAGAGTGATCAGATCCTAATGCACGATTGCCACAACGAAACCCGAAAAGCAGAAACCCCTGAACTGAAACTGGTCAGCAGCATCACAGAAATGCAGGAGATCAGGCAGTCCTTTTGCAAGAGTAAAAGCATAGGCTTTGTGCCCACCATGGGCTATTTGCATCAGGGGCATCTGTCTCTGGTGGAAGCCAGCACCCGGGCCTGCGAAATCACTATTGTCTCGATCTTCGTGAATCCCATGCAGTTCGGCGCGGGGGAGGATCTTGGCACCTACCCGCGGGATCTGGAGCGGGATATAGAGCTGCTCTCTGCCTACGATGTGGACTACGTGTTCTATCCTGATGCCAAAGAAATGTATCCTGCCGGATTTGGCACAAAAGTGGAGATACCTGCTTTGTCAACTGGCCTTTGCGGTGCCAGCCGACCGGGGCATTTTACCGGGGTTGCGACAGTCGTCCTGAAGCTGGTCAATATCACCCGGCCCACTCAGATGTTCATGGGCATCAAAGATTTCCAGCAAACCGCAGTGTTACGCGCCATGCTCAAAGATCTAAACCTTCAAACAGAGATCATTGCCTGCCCCATTGTGCGCGAACCGGACGGCCTGGCACTGTCTTCCCGCAATGTCTATCTGGATGCGGTGCAAAGAGTTCAGGCACTGTGTCTGCACAACGCCATCAAATTGATCCAGGCGCTCTATGCGGATGGGATCACAGACAGTAATCAACTCATTGACGGGGCGACCGATCTGATCTCAGAAGCAGGGGGGCAGGTGGATTACATCCAGATCGTGGACAGCACCAGTCTCACCGAGCTGCCCACCGCCAACGACAATTGCCGGATTGTGCTGGCAGTGTTCATCGGCAGAACGCGATTGATCGATAACGCGGCAATCAGGGCTTGACAAATAGACCCTGATTTTAAAAACGGATTGATAAGATTCCGGCTCTTGATCACGGACGATTTTTGTGATTCAGGCCAGACTATAGTATATAATATGACCGTGTGCGAAAGTGGCGGAACTGGCAGACGCGCTGGACTTAGGATCCAGTAGGGAAACCTGTAGGGGTTCGACTCCCCTCTTTCGCACCACATCATGATTTAGATTATAAGAAAAACCAAGGAGAATACAGTGCAAGTTGAAATCACTCCCATAAACGCGTGCAGCAAAACTATCCTGATGACCGTCGAACCGGAACGGGTGGATAAATACTATCAGAAATACCTTTTGAAAGCAGCCAAGGACGTGGTCGTTCCCGGTTTCCGTAAGGGTAAGGCCCCGATCGCCATGGTGGAACGTATGTATGCCGACCGCATAGAAGATTACTTTATGAAAGACGTGGTGGATGATGTCTTCGACGAAGCCGCCCGTGAACATGACATCCACTATCTGCTCTATCCCGAAGTCAAAGACATCAAATGGGAAAAAGGCACCGAGATGGTGATCACGATCGAGATCGAAACCGAGCCGGTTTTGGAATTCAAACAGATCGAAGGCCTCTCCGTACCGCATCAGCCGGTCCTGCTGGAAGCTGAAGTCCAACGCTATCTGGAGGAACTGCAGCAGGAAAATTCCACGATGGTGGACGTCCCCACCGCAGGTGCTGAAGATCAGGTAGAGTGTGAACTCACGGTCGAGCTGGCTGGGAACAAGATCGTTGATACTGTCACTCTGGAAGCAGGCGAGCAATACCTCCGAGGCGTTCCGGAACTGTTGGGCAAGTCTGTCGGAGACGTGCTGGAAACCACTGTCAACGGCAAGATTCTGCGGTTCGCGCTGAAAGAACACCGGGACGCGATCGATATGGAACAGGATTATAAGGTGAGTCTGATGCTCAATTCCATTTTGCATAAAGTAGTTCCCGCTCTTGACGATGAATTTGCCAAAGACATGGAGTTCGATTCCCTGGACGCCATGAAAAGCAAAGTCGCTGATGATATGCGCCTAAAAAACGAACATCAGAACATCAACATCAACAATTCCGCCTACATCTCCAAGCTCTATGTGGACAACAACTTCCCTCTGCCCATGAAGACCCTGGAGCACATCGCGCAACAACAGATCGAGGGGCTCAGCGATCCCAAATGGAAAGATTATTACCTCTATCAGATGCGGATGCAGATCGCCCAGGAAATGATCCACCTCTATATCATCAACAATCTCAAACGCCTGATGCCGGTGGAACTGACTGAGGCTGACACGGAAAACTATATCATTCACGAAGCAATCCTCAAGGATATGACAGCTGAGGCCTTTAAAGAAGCCAACAAAAAAGATCTCAGCGGAGCTGAATTTGACGAGACTGTGAAAAACTATACACTTCTGTGCAGGCTTTCGGCCTCCTGCGAGTATTTTATACCAGAGCCTGAAGCTGCAGAAGCTGAAGACACTGATCTTGCGGAACAGGATGAGACAGCGGTCGATGAGATCGTGGAAGAGATCCTGGAAAAAGAAGCAAAACCTAAGCCAGGCAGGAGCAAGAAAGCATGAATTATATCCCGATGGTCATCGAACAGGTCGGACGCAGCGAACGCGCATACGACATCTATTCCAGGCTGCTCAAAGACCGCATAGTGATCCTGGGCGGAGTGATCGAAG
>JAKLEY010000137.1 GCA_022711455.1 Candidatus Cloacimonadota bacterium | reverse complement strand
CAATGGCATTATCGAGAATTGTTACACCGCTGCCGAACCTGCCAAGGATATAGTGGACAATGCCGAACAAGCCATCTTCTCCATCGCTGAATTCCAGCAACGGCCCGGATTCCAGCGCATAGATGCTCTCAGCAAGGAAGTGCTGGAAACGATCGATCAGATCGCCTCCACCAAGATCCCGGTGGTGGGAGTTGGCACCGGATACCCCGATCTGGACAGGATCTGCGGAGGTTTCCGGCCCGGTCAGTTCATCATCATTGCTGCCCGTCCAGCTATGGGAAAGACAGCCTTCGCGCTCAATATAGCATCCCATGCCGCGATCAATCTGCACAAGAAAGTAGCACTCTTCACCATGGAAATGGCTTCCGAAGAAGTGATCATCCGCATGTTCTCCTCGATCTCCGAGGTCAATTCCGATGCCATGACCAAGGGCTATGGAATGAATGAAGAAAAACTTGTGCGTATCATGCAGGCCTCGGAAGTACTGTCCACCCGCCAGATCTTCATCGATGAATCCGGCACCAACACCCCTCTGGAGATCAGAGCCAAAACAAGGCGTCTGGCTGCTGAGGTGGGAGGGCTGGATCTCATAATAATCGACTATTTGCAGCTGATGACCCTCCCCCGTGAGAAGGACAACCGCCAGCAGGAAATTGCCGAGATCTCCCGCGCGCTCAAGATCCTGGCCAAAGACATGAAGATACCGGTGGTGGCTCTTTCTCAGCTCAACCGCTCCCTGGAAACCAGAGAGGACAAACGTCCCAAACTGGCCGACCTGCGTGAATCCGGTGCGATAGAACAGGATGCTGACCTGGTGATGTTTATCTATCGGGATGAGATCTATTACCCCGAGAAAACTGAGAAACCCGGCATCGCGGAGATCATTATCGGCAAGAACCGCCACGGTTCCACTGGCAATGTCGAGCTTGGTTTTGTAAAGGAAATCACTTTATTCCGCAATCTCGACACCAGCCATGAATCTCAGACCCATTAGTTCCCTGGGGGAATTCACCATTTTTGTGGGCTCTGCTCTTGCGGCGGTGCCCAAACTTATCAGACGCAGGCAGGAATTCCTGATCCAGCTCAAAAAGATAAGCTACGATTCCATTTTTCTGCTCACCCTCACCGCTGCTTTTACCGGCATGGTGACAGCCTTGCAGGCAGTTTATCAGTCCAAGGGCTATATCCCCCTGAATCTGCTGAGCGTGCTGATCGGGAAATCCACCATGATCGAGCTCGCGCCGGTGCTGACAGCGCTGGTGATGACCGGAAAGGTAGGAGCGGCAATGGCTGCTGAGATCGGCACAATGAAAGTCTCGGAGCAGATTGACGCACTGGAAAGCATGAATATCCGTCCCTCTGAATTTCTCTATATGCCCCGCATCATGGCAGGGATCATAGCGTTTCCTTTGATCACGACCTTTGCCAATGTGATCAGTATCTTCACTGCCTGGTACTTTGCCTGGTTGAAATACGGAATCCAGTTTCACAGCTTTTTTATGAATATGCGCAGCTATTTTATTCCCTCGGATCTTTGGGGCGGGCTGGTCAAATCCGTGGTCTTTGGCTTTATCATAGCCTCTCTCAGCTGTTTCTTCGGCAGCCGGACCACAGGCGGAGCTGAGGGTGTGGGCAAATCCACCACTCTGACCGTGGTCTATAGCTCGGTTCTGATCCTGGTGATGGATTTCATCGTGGCCTGGGTCCTATTCGGAGGTTTCTGATGCAGAGACGTTTAGCCTTATGGGTTTTGATCGCAGTTTCACTGACGAGCTTTGCCTGCAAGAAAGCCAAACCGACCCCAAAAGCCACTCCGGATAAGGTTTATCCTGCTTCCGAACTCACCATTTATGTGACGGACCGCTTTCGCAGCTCCGGACTGGAAGGAACGATCATCCCGGACTTTTCCAAAAAGTTCAATTGCAAGATCAATCTGGTGCTGCGGGGAGATACCGCGGATCTGGCATCAAGCCTGAATGTGCCGGATAGTGTCGGGGTGGATCTGGTGCTCGGACTCACCAACAGTTTTGCCGTATCGGACAGTCTTCTGGACTGGTTTGAACCTTATGCCCTGAATTCAGCGACATCGCTTGCGCGTGACGCAAAGTTTGACGGCTCAAACCGCCTGATCCCCTATGGTTATTCATATCTGAGCTTAGTATATGACACGCGTCAGCTCAGCAGCCCCCCCACCTCATTCGGCAGCATGCAGGATGCGACCTATATCTCTCAAATGGCTATTTGCGACCCCAATCGCAGCGGTTTGGGCAGGGCAACCCTGCTCTGGCTGAGAGCTCTGTTCGGAGAACGGGGACACGAGGTGGCGTGGAGCTCTCTGCGCAAGAATATCGGAATGGCTTTCGCTTCGCAGGAAGAAGCGATCGCGGCTCTCAAGGAAGGCCGGTATGCCATGATCCTCGCTTACAACACTCTCCCTGCCATGTTCACGGAACAGGATAGCGAGACTAATTACTTCAAGTCGCAGATGCTGGAAGAGGGCAGCTTCCGTTATATCGAAACAGCCGGCATCCATAAAAACCGGCGAAATCCCGAAATGGCAAAGCTGTTTATCGATCACCTGCTCTCCCCAAGCTCCCAAAAGATGATGATGTACAAGCTGGGTCTCTTCCCCGCAAATTCCAAAACTGCTTTACCCATGAGTTTTTCACGGGTGCCGGTCTACTCTTTCTCGGTTGACAACCGTCTAACGCCGGAGCAGATCAGCACAGGTTTGGGCACTTGGCTCGGCTACTGGAACAATCTCTTCAATCTGCGCTATCTGGATTGAAAACCCTCACCCCTCTCCACCTGCATATAGTCCTCTATCAACCTGAGATCCCTGCAAACACAGGAAATATCGGAAGACTCTGTTTGGGCAGCGGAGCGACTCTGCATCTGATCAAGCCGCTGCGCTTCCTGTTGGATGACAGATCACTCAAACGCGCCGGTCTGGATTACTGGCGTGATCTGGACGTGAAAGTCCACGACGATATCTCTGAGATCTATCAGAGCTTCCCCCCGGAGCGGATCTTTCTCTGCACCACTAAAACAGACCGGGTGTATTCTGACCTGCAATACCGGGCGCACGACGTTCTCGTCTTCGGTCCGGAATCCCGTGGTTTGCCTGAATCGCTGCTGAAACAACATCCCGAACAGTGCATCACGATCCCCATGACAGACAGCATCCGTTCCCTCAACCTCGCAAACTCCGTCGGGATAATCCTTTATGAAGCTATCCGGCAGTTCAGGTCATATTTGTAAAGGCTGACCATCACCCAAGATTATCCTTGCCAGAAACATGGCGTCCGCAATATTCGTTTGGTGAATAAAAGCTGCTTTACAAGAGCAATGCTTCGATTATATTATGATTAAAAAGAGAATATAGGAGCGCAAAAATGGAAGACCAAAACAGCAGAATCCCCAGAACTTTACCAGTCCTGCATATGGGCAATGTGGTAATGTTCCCCTACCTGCTGATGCCGCTGGTGGTTTCCGACGAGGAATCCAAGCTGGTGATAGACCATGCCCTCTCCAGCGATAAAACAATGGCGTTCTTTCTGGATAAAGACAAGAATAAGCCCGAGGATGCCGGCATCCACGACCTTGGCACTGCCGTCACCATCCTGCGTATGCTGCGTAATCAGGACGGCTCGATCAGTCTGCTGCTGCAGGGATCCAGCCGGATCCGCATGCAGAAGATCACCCAGCGCGAACCCTTCATAATGGTAGATGTTGAATCTATCAACGAAGTCAACACCGAAGACACAGAGATCCACGCCCTGCGCAACATTGCGGTGGAACTCCTGGATAAAATAGCCAATGAAAGCACTCTGCTCAATCGCGAGATGGTTTCCGGATTGACTAATATCAAGCAAGCCGGACGCGTGGCAGATATCATAGCAGGCAATATTGAGCTGCAACTGGAAGACAGGCAAAAGCTGCTGGAACTCATCGATCTCAAAAAGCGCTATATGTACCTGAACAACTGTCTGGCTGAGCTGATCAAGCAGATGCGGGTCGAAAACCACATCCGCAATAACATCCAGCTGGAGATGAACGAAGATCAGCGCCGCTACTACCTCCGGGAACAGCTGGACGCTATTCGCCGCGAACTGGGCGAAGCCGACGAGGTTTCCAAAGAGATCCTCAAATGGCGCGAATTGATCCAGAAAAACAAGCTGCCGGATTACGTTGCAGAGGTAGCCTATGAAGAGCTGGAACGCCTTGCATCGATGCAACCGGCTGCCAGCGAATACGCCGTCGTGCGTAACTATCTGGAGTGGATCGTCAACATCCCCTGGCAGATCATGAGCAAAGACAGGCTGGATCTGAAGAAGATAGAACGCATTCTGGCCACCGATCATTTCGGCTTGGAAAAGCCCAAGGAACGCATCCTGGAATACATCGCCGTCAAGAAGCTGAAAGGCCATTTGAAGGGACCAATTCTGTGTTTTGTGGGTCCTCCCGGAACAGGTAAGACCTCGATCGGTAAATCCGTGGCCCGGGCCTTGAACCGCAAATTTATCCGGATGTCCCTCGGTGGCATTCACGATGAAGCCGAGATCCGCGGTCACCGCAGAACCTATATCGGAGCCATGCCCGGCAAGATCATCACAGAGATCAAGCGCCAAGGCACTGCCAACCCCGTCTTCATGCTCGATGAGATAGATAAACTGGGTCGTGATTTCAGGGGTGATCCCTCATCCGCGCTGCTGGAAGTGCTGGATCCGGAGCAAAATAACAGCTTTGTGGATAATTACCTGAATCTGCCCTTTGACCTCTCGGAAGTGATGTTCATCACCACCGCAAATTCGCTTGAGACCATCCCGGCTCCCCTGCGTGACCGTATGGAGATAATCGAGTTCAGCAGCTATCTGGAGATCGACAAGATCGAGATAGCCAGGCATTATCTGATTCCCAAAGAATTGGAGAATAACGGACTCAAGGATTATAAAGTCAGTCTGCACAAATCAGCCCTGCAAGAACTGATCCGCTACTATGTGCGTGAAGCCGGAGTGCGCACCCTCCAGCGCAGGATAGGCTCCATCTTCCGCAAGATCGCCAAGGAAGCCGCCTCAGGAAAAGAGATCAATTATCAGATCAAAGCAGACCAGATCAAAACTTTCCTGGGAACCCGCAAATACTCTCTGGAAAATGCCAGCCGCAAGCCGGAGATAGGAGTCGCCACAGGCTTGGCATGGACTGCCTACGGCGGAGAAATTCTCTTTTGTGAAGCCATCCGCATGCCCGGCAAAGGCGGGATCGTGCTCACCGGTCTCTTGGGTGAAGTGATGAAAGAATCCGCCCGCATCGCGCTCAGCTATCTGAAGGCAAATCATGCCCGTTATCATATCAATCCCAAGGACTTCGGAATCTATGACGTGCATATCCACTTCCCCTCCGGAGCTGTACCCAAAGACGGTCCATCTGCTGGTGTAACTCTAACCACTGCTTTGGCTTCACTCTTCACAGGAAGAGCTGTGCGTCACGATATCGCGATGACAGGAGAGGTGACACTGCTGGGGAAGGTTCTGCCGATCGGAGGACTGAAAGAGAAGATCCTGGCTGCCAAACGAGCCGGGATCCGGCATCTGGTGCTCCCGGAGGAGAACCGTGAATCCCTGGAAGATGTAAGCCCCGCCACCCTGGAAAACATGCAAATAGAATTTGTGGGCGAGGTCCCGGAAGTTCTGGCAAAATTGCTGCTCCCCGCGGTCAGGACCAAAGCACCGAAGTCCACCATCAAACGCCCTAAATCCGAATAAACATGGAAAGATACCCCAATATCATAGTGTTGCTCAACATTGAGGCGAGGTATATCCCCAAAGCCGAGCATGT
>JAKLEY010000136.1 GCA_022711455.1 Candidatus Cloacimonadota bacterium | reverse complement strand
TCCGCTGGCATTGAACCGGCAGCAGATGGTTTATCTGACTTCCACCGAAGAACATATCCCGCTTCCGGATGGCTTTGTGGATGTGCTGTTCACGATCAATGCTTTGGATCATGTGGCAAATTTGGAGCAAATGAGCCGGGAAATCAACAGAATAATCAAGCCCGGAGGACTCCTGATCGGCAGTTTTAACCTCAATAATCCTCCCACCAAAGCAGAGCCGGTTTCCCTTACCGAGGACCTGCTGCGCCAAAAACTCTTTGCCGGTTTCGAGATCACCAAATGGCTTGTATCTGCAGTCCCAAAACAAGGCTATCTGTTTGGACCACTTATTGATAAGAAGCCCATTCCAATCTCCGGAAAAGCCGGAATCGGGTGGGTGATAGCTATAAAAAAAGGGGTTTAGGGGCAGATTGAATTAAAAATTAAGAATTATGAATTAAAGTGGCGCGCTGCTTAATTCTAAATTCTTAATTTTTAATTTACCTAAGCTCCTCCCGCCTACCCCTAATCCTTATTGACAAAATACCCCCCATTAAAAGACTTGCTCCAAATAGGCTTAGCTTTATTATAGCAAGGTCTGTGACCCGAGAATAGAGGAAAAATGAGAAAACATATAGTATCGATCGTGGGGCGGCCCAATGTGGGTAAATCGACCCTGTTCAACCGCTTGTGCCGCAAACGCATGGCAATTGTGGATTTTGAAGCCGGAGTCACCCGGGACCGCAAGTATGAAGACGTCGAGTGGAACGGCAAGCTTTTTAAGCTCGTCGATACCGGCGGAATCGTCTTTGATTCATCCGAAACCATGGATAAAATGATCCGGCATCAGGCAATACTGGCGATCGATGAATCCGATCTGATCATCTTTTTGGTGGATGCCATGACCGGCACAACGGATATCGACAAGGAGATCAGCCGTATCCTCTTCCCGCATAGGGACAAAGTGATGCTGGTTGCCAATAAATGTGACAACGAGAAGCTGGAATGGGAAACCTACGACTTCCTGCAGCTGGGCTTTGGCGACGCCTTCCCGATCTCGGCATCGCAGGGGCGCAACACCGGTAATTTTCTGGACGAGCTGTTGAAGCAGATCCCTGAAACCAAGGAAGTTACGGATGAAGTCAAGCCCACCTTCACCAGAATTGCCGTGGTGGGTAAACCCAATGTGGGGAAATCCTCCATTGTCAACAAAATGCTGGGCAGCGATCAGCAGATCGTGACCGATGTTCCGGGCACGACCAGAGACGCCATCGACACTCCTTTCCGATATCACAACAAGGATTACGTGCTCATCGACACTGCCGGATTGCGGCGCAAGACCAAGGTTAATTACGGAGTGGAATACTTTTCCGTGATGCGTACCATAGACGCTGTTGACAGATGCGACATCGTGGTTTTAGTGATCGCGGCTGATGAGCCGATCTCCATGCAGGACATCAAAATAGCTTCCTATGCCAAGCGTCAGATGAAAGAGATCATGGTGGTCTTCAACAAATGGGATCTGGTGGAAAAAGACACTCACAGCACCAAGCGCTTTCTGGAACAGCTCCACGAGCAAATGCCCTTCCTGCAATACGCTCCGGTGCAATTTATCAGCGCGCTCACGGGACAGCGTATCAACCGGGTGATGGAGCAGATCGTGCAGATCGAGGAAGAAAGCGAAAAGCGGATCACAACTTCGGAGCTCAATCGCTTTATGGAAACGGTGGTGGAGCGCAGACCGCCCACCCATCCTTCCGGAAAACACGTGCGGATCTATTACATGACGCAGGCCACCATCAAGCCTCCGACCTTTATCTTTTTCACCAATATCCCGGCGTTGATCACGGAGAATTACAGACGCTACATTCACAATCAGTTACGCGAAGTATTTGCCTTTGAGGGAGTGAGCATCCGGCTCATCTTCCGGGGCAGAAAAAAGGACGAAAATGATCTGGATTAAAGTGATTCTGGCTCTGCTTGCATCCTATTTGATCGGCTCCGTTCCGGTGGGCTATGTCATCGGTAAAGTCTTTTATCACAAAGATATCCGCGCCGGTGGCAGCGGAAATATCGGAGCCACCAATGCGCTGCGCATGTTCGGAACCACAGTCGGCATCCTGAGCCTGATTTTGGATATGTGCAAAGGTTTTATAGTGGTGATAGTGGCCAAAAGCCTCTTTGGTCCTGCTTCCGCGCTGCCGGTGCTCTGTGCGCTGGCTGCGATTCTGGGGCATATCTTCACCATTTTCCTCAAGTTCAAGGGAGGCAAGGGAGTTGCCACCGCGGGTGGTGCCTTTCTGGCTCTGGCTCCGTTGGCTCTTCTGTTGGCTCTGATCTCGTTTCTTCTGATCACGACGCTCACGCGCTATGTTTCTCTGGGCTCAATTCTGGGAGCGCTGGGTTTTGGGATCATGATCTGGGTTCAGCAGCTCAGTTCACCTCAGCCAAACTATTTGATGGCAGTAATTTGCACTCCCGTGGTGCTGATGATCATTTACAAACACAAAGCAAATATCGGGCGCCTGCTCAAGGGCACCGAAAACAAAGTTAAATTTAGCAAGAAAGGAAATGCCTGATGTGCGGAATCCTGGGAGTATTTGGCAGCCCTGAAGCAGCCCGGATGGCGGCCTTAGGGATGTTCGCGGAACAGCATCGGGGGCAGGAAAGCTGTGGGATGGCAGTTTCGGACGGACGCGTGATCCGTCTGCGCAAAAAGATGGGATTGGTCAAAGAAGTCTTTTCGGATGAGGCTTTGGCAGAGCTTCCCGGTTCTCTGGCGATCGGACATGTGCGTTACCCCACTAAAGGGAGCGCGACTGCCTGGAATTCACAGCCTCACCTTTTGGAAACCCTTTCCGGCCCTGGCTTTGCGCTGGCTTCAAATGGTGATCTGGTAAACTACAGTTCCGTGCGCGCCAAATTAGAAGCCCAAAACGTTTATTTTAACAGTGACAACGATGGCGAGCTGCTCTTGCGCTATATTGCCCTTCAGATGCAGGAGGGCCACGAGATCATCGATGCCATCCGCAGCCTGATGCGGGAGATCAAAGGGGCATATTCATCCGTATTTGCCACCCGGGATGAACTTTACATGTTTCGCGATCCTCTCTCCATCCGTCCCATGACCTGGGGTAAGACCGCCTCCGGAGTGGTGGTGGTCGCTTCGGAAAGCTGCGCGCTGGATACACTGGATGTGCAAGAGCGGCAGGAAGTTCCGGCTGCGGGGATCATCAGAGTTAATTCCAAGGGGATCACGATCATCGAAAACGACCCCGATCTATATCGCAACATCGGTTCAGACCGCCATTGCATCTTTGAGCATATCTACTTTTCGCGTCCGGACAGCCATCACTTTGGTGAAGACGTCTTTGCGGTGAGGCAGAAAATTGGCGCGCTGCTGGCAGCAGACGACGCGGGGCTGGATCCGGATTGCATCGTTCCGGTGCCGGATTCCTCGAATTTTATCGGCTTGGGTTATGCGGCGCGGATGGGCGTTCCGCTCTCTCTGGGTCTGATCCGCAATCACTATATCGGACGCACTTTCATCAAGCCGGAACAGACGATCCGGGACGAGAGCGTGCGCCAGAAATTCAACGTTCTGCCCCACTTTTTTGAGGGCAAAAAGATAGTGTTGATCGATGATTCCATCGTGCGCGGAACCACCATCCGCAAGATCGTGAAGCTGATCAAGGCCGCGGGAGCATCAGAGATCCATCTGCGCATCGGCTCTCCCCAGGTTTTCCATCCCTGTTATTACGGGATCGACACTCCCAGCACGGCTGAGCTGGTTGCCAATCGTTATCCTTTGGAAGAGATCCGGTCCCGCACGGAAGTGGATTCCTTGAAACATATTTCCATGGCAGATCTGCGCAATGCGGTTCAGAACCCGGAAAGCTACTGCTATGCCTGCTTTAACGGCGATTATCCCCTTCCCCCCAAAACCGGTTCAGAGGCCTGAAAATGCAGACAGCGGAATTGCTGAAGTCCTTTGCCGGCAAAAAAGTTCTGGTGATCGGAGACCTGATGCTGGATCACTATGTTCGGGGGAGGATCGATCGCATTTCACCGGAAGCTCCCGTGCCTGTTTTGGAAGCGCAGGAGGAAGAATATCGCCTGGGTGGAGCCGCTAATGTTGCTCTCAACCTGCACGCGCTGGGAGCGGAGGTCTTTACTCTGGGCATCCGGGGAGCTGATTTCGCCGGCGAGCGCTTGCAGCAGCTGATGCAAGAGCAAGGCCTGGATACAAGCGGATTGGTGCTCACACCGAGGCGCAGAACCACTCTCAAGACCAGAATGAGCGCCGTCAATCAGCAATTGCTGCGCATAGATTATGAAGATGTCTCCGATCTCGATGAAGACACTGCGACCCTGATCATGAGCCGCTTTCAGGCTGTTTTGAACAGCTGTGCTGCCGTGATCATCGAAGACTATAACAAGGGTCTGCTCACCAAGGAACTGATCGGCCGGATCATTGCCGCCTCCCGAACCCTGGGAATCCCGGTGGCGGTGGATCCCAAGCACAAGAACTTTTTTGAATATGCCGGAGTAACCATCTTCAAGCCCAACTTTCAGGAGCTGCAAAAGAATCTGGGAACCAAATTCGAGACCGAGGCTGATGTCTTCAGAGCAGCGGAAGAGCTCCGCGCCAGGCTGAATTGCAGTTATCTGGTGCTCACCAGAGGTTCGAAAGGACTCTATATCTTTGATGGCAAAGCTGAACCGCGCCATATTCCCACCTTTGCCAGAGATGTCTATGACGTCTCAGGAGCCGGGGATACCGTGATCAGTGTGCTCAGTCTTGCCTTTGCCTCGGGAGCGGATATCGTTTCTGCTGCTACCATTGCAAATCACGCCGCGGGTGTGGTTTGCGGAAAATTGGGGACTGCCACGGCAAGCGCGAATGAGATCCTGGCATCATATGAGGAAAACAATGTTAGCTGATAAGATCATTGAACGTAAAGATCTGGCATTGATCCGTCAGGAAGCTGATCAGGACGATTTTCGCATCGTGTTTACCAACGGTTGTTTTGATCTGATGCATTCCGGGCACGCCTTGTATCTGGAAGAAGCTCTGGCACAAGGGGATATCCTGGTGGTCGGAGTAAACTCGGACGATTCCGTACGCAGGCTCAAAGGCTCTTCCCGTCCCATCATCCCCTTGCGGGACCGGATGCTGATGCTGGCAGCGCTGGAGGCAGTGGATTATGTTGTCGCTTTTGATGAGGATACACCCTATGAACTGATCATGGCATTGAAGCCGGATGTCCTGGTGAAAGGCGGAGACTGGGCTCCCGCTGAGATCGTGGGCTCAGATCTTGTCCTGGCAAAGGGCGGGGTGGTGAAAAGCCTGATCTTCAAAGCCGGGGTTTCCACCAGCCTGATCATCGAAAAGATCAAAGCGGGTTTGAAAGATGGAACCTGAAGTTCTGCAAGAAGATGTGGGCACGGTCGTGCGCATGGAAGGCAGGATGGCCACAGTCGAGTTGAAACGCTCCGGTGGCTGTAAAAGCTGCAGCATGCGCGGGATCTGCTTTTCCAAAAACACCGATTCCGTGTTTGAACTCCCCACCGATCTCGCTCTGGAGCCCGGAGACAAAGTCCGGATCGAGATCTCAGCCCGCACCCGGATCATGTCCTCAGTCCTGATCTTTCTGGTGCCGATCTTCTTTTTGTTTGCGGCGTTTATTTTGGCAAGCCACTGGTTGCAGGAATTGCCTGCGATTCTTATCTCTTTTGGAGCGATGGCTTTAAGCTTTCTGCTGGTCAGGGTTGTCGATCGGCGGATCGGTCAATCACTTGATATCAGGATTGGAGACAAATTATGAAGATAAGTCTCAACGAAATGGTGTTTTACGGTT
>JAKLEY010000135.1 GCA_022711455.1 Candidatus Cloacimonadota bacterium | reverse complement strand
CGGAGCCCAGACCCGGGATGCTTCCAGCATGATAATTGAGGTCTTGGCTACAGAGAGCTTTTGGGAGAGGCTGTTCAGATTATAAGCCTGCCGATCATATTTCAGGTTTGAAGAGAGATTCAAGTAGGCAGGGATGATGTAGTTTACGTTATTATAGTTAATTCCATGCCCGCTATAGTAAAAGAAAACCTCGTCCTCAGGGCTCAAACCGGCTATAAATTTTGCAATGGCATCATTCATCTCCGCTTTCTTGACGTTGTTGTAACGGCTGACGCTGAATCCAACACTGCGCAGCGCCGTATCCATATCGCTGGCATCTGCGACCGGGCTCTTAAGGCTCACTCTTGCATAGTTGCCATTGGCGATCACCAAGGCTTTCCGCTCTGCAAAAACTGAGCAGATCATTACTAACATCAGGCTTAAAATCATGAATCTTTTCATAATTCCTCCATAGATCATACTTCTGAGCCGTGGATATCCTGCACGGCTTTTTCTGTCAATTGTTTTCCTTGGAGATCGTGAATTTACTTGACGTCTGCGGCAGTCCACATTTTATAGAAATGATTGGTGTCGGCCAGACTCTGGATCCCCGAAACCAAATGGAGATAAGAATGAAAAAAACTGTGATCCTGCTTCTGATCATTATTTGTGGAGCTTTAACTGCCTCAGAGCGCGGAATGACGACATCTGAATTCAATTGCGAGGGGCCCGTCCTCTTCCCTGCTCCGCTTACTGAAGCGCCGGTTGATCCGCATTTCGAAGCGCTCTCCAGAACCGAATGGGTGAATTTATACAATTGGGATTTCGATGTGATCCTGCCTTCACGCAGTCAATTTGGACTCCGCTTCAGAAACTATGAACCGAATTTCTTTCTCTACAGCAGTGTTTGCGACTTCCCCACTATTGGCACCACTGCTATCAATAAAGCTCCTGCATGGATGCGCGCGGAACTGCAAAACACACTTTGGCACCTGTCTAACGATAAATTGGTGGACTATTGCAATCTGATTTTGTCGGTCAGCGATCCCATCATCGATGAGATTTGCTTTGCGATCGCGTATTCTTCACTTGAATATCTGGAATCTGACTTTGCCAGTCCGCAGCTCTTTCTGGAAAACGCGAGCTGTATCTATAGCATCGATCAGGATCTGGATTACGTGTCCGTTGTCGATCACGGCAGTTCTTTGACTGATCCCAATTATTACAGCAGCACCCAGTATTTCCGCAAGAATGCTGAAGGCGTGACAGAAACGGTGGAAGTCCCTCGTGAGATCTACTACTGGTATATTGTTCATCCCAAACTCTCGGACGAGATCCCCGCATATATCGATCCCTCGATTGTGGAAAACAACTCCAATCACAACAACAATATAGCTGATCCTCCCACCGGGGTATTCTGGAGATCCTGGCTCTACACTGTTGCCGAGGGTGATTATCCCACGCTGGCAGACACTTTGCAGCAATGCACAACCCTGTTCAACCGGAACAACGAGGGTGGTGATGCTATCCGCACGATCCAGTGGTGGATCAATCAAACCATGGGCTTCACTTCAAACAACGAACGCCCGCATCAGCCTGTGCGCATCTATCGCAAGCACATCGGACGCTGCGGAGAATATCAGGATTACACCAATGCGGTTGCCAGACTGGCTCTTATTCCTTGCACCAATATCACTTCCGTCTCCACCGATCATGTCTGGAACGAATTCTGGGAGAGCGAATGGGTACAGTGGGAACCTGTGAATGGCTATATTAATACTCCTCTGGTTTATGAAAACGGCTGGGGCAAGGTCTTTGGAAGTGTCTTCGAGACCAGGTCGGACGGCTATTTCACACCTGTGACCGAGCGCTATTCTGAAGGTTTGGCAACCATCAACATCAGGGTGGTGGACCAGAATCAAGTTCCCGTCGATGGAGCCAGAGTGATCCTTGCTATCTTTGAAACCAGCCCCCGGCTTGATACAGTCGGCTTTACCGGAAACGACGGTTGGGTGAGCTTCTCCGTGGGCGAAAACAGAGATTACAGAGCTCGTTGCGAAACGCCCTGGGGGCTATATCCCTCAATTCCGGGAACCTATGCGGCCCTCACCTCCGCTTCCGTGGACGGAGAAACCTACAACTATCTCTTTACCATAGAGGCAGTCAAACCCGCGCCGGTCTACACCCAGATCGAAGCTCCGCTTGATCCGCTGGATGATTATCGCATGTCCGTTGTCTTCAACAGCCCTGCTTATTATCTGAATGGGCAGGTCACCTGGGACGATATCTCGTCTTTGGGTACGCCCTCCAGATTCTACAAATATGTTCCCCTGCCTGCCAGCGTTTCCGCGCTGACAGTCAATTCCGACGACCTGCTATTTTTGCAGCTTGATATGTTTGCCTCGACCTGGGACGACACAGCTCCGGTAAACTCCGGACAGATAGACTTCTCGATTCCGATTGGCATGGATTGGTATACGATTCTGGACAATTCCCATTCATCCGGCAATGCAGTGCGGGTTCAGGGAAATCTGATCACGGACACCTATGGTCTGGCAGATAATGACGATAATATGTCCCCACCTCAAAATAGCATAAGAGCCTGGCCCAATCCTTTCTCAGAATTTCTCAGGATCATCGTCAGCGCTCCCCGGCCCAACAAGCTATACGTATATAATCTCAGAGGACAGCTGGTGCGTGTCTTAACGCATCTTGATTTCCACGATGGCGTCGGTATTTACAGTTGGGACGGCAAGGATGACAATGCTAATGCTTGTGCCAACGGTGTTTACTATATAATGACCGGAGCCGGTGAACAGTCTGAAACCAGAAAAGTGCTGTTGCTCAAATGATGCCGGGACAGACGGATCACTTTGAGCTTGACGAATAGCCGCAGTGGGCAGATTGTGTTTGTTTGAAGAATTCACACACTTGTAAGGAGTATATATGTTACCAGGTGGAAAGAACATGAAGGACCTGATGAAGCAGGCCCAGAAGATGCAAGCCGAAATGATGAAGTCTCAGGAAGAGCTTGAAAACAAGATCTTTGAAGCTGCTTCCGGCGGTGGAATGGTCAAGATCGAAATGAACGGCAAATACGAGCTGAAATCCATCAAGCTTGATCCCGAAGCGGTCGACCCCAACGATGTTGAAATGCTGGAAGATCTGATTCTGGCAGCCCTCCAGGAAGCTCATGCCAAGGTTTCCGAATCCTCCAACGAAACCATGGGTAAACTTACCGGTGGATTGAAGATCCCCGGCTTGTTCTAAAACTGCAATGATCGTTTCGCTAGCTCTGGAAAGACTGATCCAGGCTTTCAACCGTTTTCCCGGGATTGGCCGTAAAACGGCTTCCCGTCTGGCTTGGTTTCTGATCTCGACCGACAAGAAATTTGCCCTCGATCTTGCTCAAACTATCGTTGATACCGTTGAGGGTTTCACCATCTGTAAAAGCTGCAGAATGCTCTCGGAAAGTGATCCCTGCCAGATCTGCAGTTCTCCCGACCGGGTAGACTCCATGCTCTGCGTGGTGGAAAGCAGCCCTGATATCCAGATCATCGAGAATATGAACGAGTTTCGGGGACGCTATTTCGTCCTTGGGCATCTGCTCTCTCCTCTTGACGGTTATGGACCGGATCAGATCCACTGTACGGAACTGCTTAGCCGCATTGATGAGCTCAAACCTCAAGAAGTAGTGATGGCGCTCAAACCATCCGCGGAAGGCGAGACCACTATTCATTACCTCTCGGAATTACTCTCAGGTTCAGGGATTCAGCTGACCCGGCTATCAACTGGCTTGCCCTTTGGCGGAGATCTGGAGTATAGCAGTTCAGTGACCCTCACCAACGCCTGGAAACGGCGTTACTCGGTGTAGAGAAATGTTTACCGGCATCATTGAAGCAATCGGAACAGTTCAGAGCCGCAGCAAGCATGGAGACCAGACTATAGTCAGGATCTCACGGCCGGAAAGTTTTGATGATCTCAAACCAGGCTCTTCCATAGCCTGTGATGGCATTTGCCTCACTGTTCTGGATTTTGATCCGGCTTCCTTCACGGTTCAGATCATGAACGAGACTGTCAATAAAAGCACTGCCGGAAGCTGGATCAACGGCTATAAGGTCAATCTGGAACGAGCCCTGAAACTCGGAGCCAGACTGGATGGACATTGGGTGCAGGGACATATCGACCGCAAAGCAAGTCTGTTGGAAGCTTCCAAACTCAAAGATGCTCTTTATCTGAAGATAGAGCTGAACTCCGCGGATAAGGCTCTGATCGTGCCTCAAGGCTCTGTAACGGTCAATGGTGTCAGCCTTACTGTTGCCGAACTTGGCTCCGGCTGGTTCAAGGTTGCTCTGATCGGGCACACCTTGGAGCACAGCAATTTGTCCTTATCACGCTCAGGAACCCTGCTCAATCTCGAGTTTGACATCCTTGGCAAGTATCTGCTCAACCTGAAGAACAACACGGGCATCAGCCGGGAATGGCTTTATGAAAAAGGTTTTTAGTTTCACTTTAGTTTGTCTGCTGCTCAGCCTCTGGGCTTGTGGCAGCAAGAAAAGCCCTACGGGTGGGAAAGAAGACACCGAAAAACCGGTGCTTACCGCAAGCCTTCCCGCCGAATTCGGTAGCATCCAAAAAGGTGTGATCGAGCTCAGTTTTTCCAAATATCTGGATAAAAGTTCTGTCAGTTCAGGCCTCTACATCTATCCCCTCATCCAAAACAAGAAAGTGAGCGTCGACCGGAACAAGATCAGCATCCGCATCTCAGAGGATCTGATCCGGGACACAAATTACTATGTGACTCTCAGCACCAGGATCAAAGACATCCGGGGAAACGCCCTGGCTGAGAATCAAACTTTGGTTTATGCCTCCGGTGCTTTACAGCGCAACCGCTTATCAGGGATAATCAACTACGAGGATCCAAAAGACAGTGCTCTGCCTCTCCAATTCAGTCTCTTCGGTGCGGATTCCCTGCAGATATTAGCTCGTCAGATAACCGGAGGAGCTTTCGCGATCGACGAGTTGAATCCCGTTTCTCACATCTATAAAGCCTTCATCGATAAAAATGCCAATGGCCGATATGACCTGGATACAGAGCCCTGGGCAGAAGGAAAGGTCAAGGTCAAAGGCGTTGCCAGTATCGATCTCAATCTAAGCTATGTCGATACGGTTCTGGTGAAAGTAAACTCCGTGCAGCCTGTCTCAAATCGTGAATTATTGGTTAGCTTCAGCGAACCGGTGCGCTCGTTTTCCGGAATCAGTATCACCCGTGCGGGGGGAGCTGATCTGCCTATTTTGGCCCAATACCTGGATGACAACAAGCTTAGTCTGATCACCGAAGAACAAACCAAGGCAGACTACCAGATAGTCTTTTCAGGATTGACCGATCTCAAGTCAAATGTGAATGAGAGTGTTAAATTTAAATTCTGGGGCTCCTCGACTGAGGATGTCAAAGCTCCTTATGTGATCAGCAGTAAACCCAGGAATGGGACCTCTGTCAGCTCCAGCCGTCCCGAATTAAGTTTGGTGTTCTCTGAGTTCATAGATCCCCGAACTGTATCACTCAGCCTCAAAGCAGCGGAGAATGGACAGTCAGTAGATTTTGAACTGATGGCTTCACCGCCTGATCAGGTCCTGGTGCGTCCCAAGTACGACCTGCAAGCGAATCGCTCCTATATTCTGACAGTGGATAAGAAGCTGAAAGATTACTCCGGCAATCAACTCACCGAAGACTACAAGCTGAACTTTCTGATCCTGAATAAGTAACCTCTAACAAGTAACAAGCGACAAGTAACGGCGTGCGCTGTCACTATTAACCCATTAACCCACTAACCATTAACCCACTAACCTACTAACAATTAACCCATCCCCCTAATCTGCTAATCTGTTAATC
>JAKLEY010000134.1 GCA_022711455.1 Candidatus Cloacimonadota bacterium | reverse complement strand
GTATTAGATTAGTCGAACATTTTCAACAGCTTAAACATCTGCAACACGCTTACGACGAAGCTTTGCAGGCTAGCACTGAAAAATTTTGGGGGTATGCGTGGAAACTGAAGGGTGATCCGCCAAAATTCTGCTTGACTATGTTAAGCTATGGTCCAGACTGACGCAAACGCTCCCTGAAGGGATTTCCGGGGGGCGTTAACAAATATAGGACATACAGGGGACCTAATGGAAATATTTATTGGCTTGATAGTGCTTCTATTGGTGATTTTCAGGGTATTATATGTTTACATGATGCCCTGGTTCACAGAACGCAGGGATCAGAAATGGAATAAATCGAAAGAGGATCGAACGGATGGATATCCTCGGGATGACAAAGAATGAAACTGAATCTGTGCATCTTATTTACATTTATCACGGCAAGCCTATTGGGCACTTGGACTTGGGCTCGCTCCCTCGGAGGGGACAGCATGGAGCGGGTCTGGGATATCGAAACTGACGCGTCGTCCAATATCTATCTGATCGGAGACTTTGCGGATTCCCTCTGTGTGAATGGACAAAGCTATGCGGGATATGGTGTTTCGGATAGTTTCGTGATGAAGTTCAGCTCTTCCGGAGCCTTCATTTGGGCTCAAACTTTTGGCTCTGTTGCCGAAGATTCTGCCATCAGCGTTGCGACCGATCCTCTCGGGAATTGCTATGTTTCAGGGTATTTCGTGGACACTCTGCGGGTGCAGGAGCAGTCCGTGGTCTCCAACGGGGGCTGGGACACCTATATTGTGAAGCTGGATCCTCAGGGAGAGCTGCTATGGCTGCGCTCGTTCGGAGGACCTCTGAACGACATAGCCTACGGATTGGCAGTCAGTCCTTTGGGCAGAGTCTATGTCGCGGGGTGGTTTGCTGATTCAATTTCGTTTCCCGGTGGCAGCAGCATCGTAAGTGCCGGTGGGAGTGATGTATTCTGCCTTGCTTTGGATTTGGCAGGGGACTATCTGTGGTCCCGTCGCGCGGGAACAGCGGGAGTCGATTATGGCTACCAGGTGGCAGCGGATGAAGACGGAAACGCTTATGTGACCGGAGTTGCCGGTATGGGAGCGATCTTTGGTCCCTTTGCCCTCTCCTCAAACGGAATGTACGTCACCAAGCTCAATCCTCAGGGGCAGTTTCTGTGGCTGAATTCCGGAGCAAACGGGGCAGTTGTCAATATTGCCATCCAAGCGGAAACCGGGGCAAGCCAATCCGGAATGGTCTGCGGAAGATTGAGCCAGGATGTGACTTACGGTGAGTTCAGCTATAGCCCCATCAACGAGAGTGACGACGCCTACTATGCCACATTTGATGCCAATACGGGGCAGTGGCTGGAGCTCAACACCTTTGGAGGCGCCTGGGCTGATAACGGCAAAGACGTTGATCTCAGCTTCGACCCTGTGATCGTCTTCAATTTCGAGGGCAGCGCCGATTTTGGAGATCAAACCTTTAACAGCTCCGGAGAGCGTGATCTTGTGCTTGCTTATGGCTTTCCAGATCTACAGTTTGTGAGTGCCGGAGGGCAGTTCAGCGAGGTGCCTTCCTGCATCAAACAATTGCCCAATGGCAAGATAATGATCGCCGGCTGGCATTTTGGCTCTTTTCAATTGGGAGCCTGGAATCTGGATTCCGGGAACAGCAGCAACCAAAACGCGTTTCTTGCCTGCTTTGATCCTGCAGTGGCTGTGGATGACGATCTGATCGCTGTTCCAAACCCCATCGAGTATGGACCGAACCCCTTTTCGACAGAGCTGAAACTCAAGCTCAACAAAGCTGATTCAAGCAGCTCAAAGCTAAAAATCTACAATCAGAGAGGGCAATTGATCCGAAATCTGGAGCCGGATTCAGCCGGCAAAACAGAAGCATTCTACAGCTGGGATGGACGGGACCAAGCCGGAAAGATCTGCAGCGCAGGGATATATCTGATCAGATGGGGGACAAGATGCTGTAAAGTACTCTTGAATAATTAAGAATTAAAAATTAAGAATTAAGAGCGTGCTAACTCAGACTTCAGCCTGTTCGTAACATAGCTTTCAAGCTGTTGTATCCGAGGCTTGAGCCTCGGTTGACCTGATAAACAGGCTGAAGCATAGGTTACGAACAGGCTGAAGCCTATGTTACGAACAGAGCCTGCTGCTGATTATATCCCTGTCATACCGCTATCAAACCGCTTGCTGACCGCTTTCAAGCCGCTTCGTGAACCGTGATGACAGAGGATAGAGAGGGGTCTGATCGCGGGATGATCAAAGGCAAGCATGCCGCGTAAGTAACATAGCTTTCAAGCTGTTGTGCCCGAGGCTTGAGCCTCGGTTGACCTGATAAACAGGCTGAAGCCTATGTTACGAACAGGTTGAAGCCTATGTTACGAACAGGCTGAAGCCTATGTTACGAACAGGCTGAAGACTATGTTACGAACAGGCTGAAGCCTATGTTACGAACAGGCTGAAGCCTATGTTACAACACTAACTGCAGTATAGGTCTTAATTCTTAGTTTTTTTGCCCCACCAGCACCACCGGCACGGGTTTCTCTTCCTTTTCCCAGCTGTGCAGACCCAGTTTGAAAAGCCGGGGCAGATGTGATTCAAAGGCAGAACTGAGGATGATCCCATACTTCTTTCGGCTGCCAAAGAAGTATTGAAAATAGGGAAATTCTGATTTGAAATCGGGAACCGGAGGAGAGAGCAACACGACGTTCTTCTCTGCGACCCCTCCCAGCAGGTAAGTGCTTTGGGGAGTTCGGAATACGAGTGCCCGGTCTTTGATGAATTCCAGACTTGCAGGATGATTATGCACGGATTGCCAGCCCAGCGGGATGTGACGGGGATAGGCTTTGAACAGGCTCATATCGTAAGCTGTCACGATTTCGGGTTTGAGAGTGGCCTTGATCCCGCGTTTGTCATATTCAAAGAAGCGTTCCGTGATCCGGAAGCCCATCTTTTGGGTCATGTGCAGGCTTTCAGAGTTTTTATAATAGGTGCAAAACTCGAAGGAGAGCGAGGGATTCCGGTTTTTCAATTCCGCCGCAAAGGCGAAGATGTGCTTATTCAGAAGATTCCCTATTCCTTTGCCCTGAAATCTGGCATGAACCCGTAAACCTTCTATCCACAGCACGTTATCCGGGAATAGACTCAGCTTGATGCAGGCTATCACCTGAGAACGGTATTCACACACAAAAAACCAGGGTTCGGCTATCCAGCGCTGCATCACATTTGGCAGATAATCGCCTCCGCCCCATATAGTTCTGGCGATTGCGGAGAGGTCCGCGGAGTCGCTGGTTTGCGCCAGGCGCACTTTACAGTCTTTTAAATCAAAATCCATTGTATTCCTTGTAGTGTCGCATTCTGACGCGACGACATGAGTAGTGTCGCACTCCGATGCGACTATTGCTGTGCAGTCAGTTCGGATCGGAGTCCGAACCTACATCACAATATAATCCGCTGCTTCGAACATGCCAAACACAAGCCCTTGGACCGTCAGGATAAAAAAACTCATAAAAGGAAAGCATTATGCTTGACAATTCAGATGAGTTCATGAACCATGCATACGACATAATGGTGGAGGTAAAACGCCATGTCCAAAGCCCTGATGTTCCTGTCGCTGATGCTGTTGCTCTGCAGCCTGGGAGCTGCTGAGAGGAGCGTCTTTTTTACGGAAGATTTCAGTTCAAACCAGTTTCCACCGGAAGGTTGGAGCATTTCTGACCACGCAGAAAACTGGACGATCGTCCAAACCGCGCTCAGCGGAGGCGTGGTTCCCGAGCTCAAATTCGGCTGGTATCCCATCTTTACAGGCAGCAGCTATATCATTTCTCCTGAAATTGACACGCAGAATACAAACAATTTGCATCTGGATTTCCGGCAATATTATGACTACCACGATCCCGGACCCAACCTGAAAGTGCTGTGCAGAAGCGGGGGAGGGGCTTGGACGACAGCCTGGAGCAGCACTCCGGTCACCAATCTGGCACCCTTCATGTATACAGTGGATTTCAGCGGACCTGATCTGGGCTCTTCCACTTTCCAGTTTGCCTTCTGTTTTGAGGGTTTTTCCTTCAATGTCGATGGCTGGTTTCTGGATGACATCCGCCTCTATAAAATCGACACCAGTGATCTCACTTTGACAGAAGCGCTTCCGGACAGTCAGGTGACCGTGGGCACTGCTGTAAATCCATATTGTGTAATTCGTAACCAGGGAGAATATTCCATCACCGCCAGAGCTTCCATGCAGATATTTGTGAACGATAGTCTGTCTGAAAGCTGGCCCAATTTTGTGACGCATAACATGACTCCTCAAGAGGAACTGCGGGTCGATTTCCCTTCTTTCAGTGCTTCAGTCCCGAATGCCAGTTACAGGGTCAAATACACTGTGAGTTCCCAGGAGGGCACAATTGACGATAATCCCTCTAATAATGAGCAATTCAGCCACATCAACACCTGGGCGGTTCCCAAACAAAAAGTGCTCCTGGAGCTGGGAACAGGGATCTGGAACGCTGATCTGAACGGCTGTTACGGGGCGATCCAGGGAGCTGAAGAGCTGTTGCAGAACGGCTATCCAGTGGCGATTCTGAACCATATGAGCGGTCCGCCTTATGCCTGTGACGATTCGGAAGCCCGGATCATCTTTTACAACATGACTCATCTTCCCACGGCTGTGTTTGATGGACAATACTTCAGCGAAGCAAGCAGCTCCGCCTCCAGCCTCTATGGAACCTATCTCCCGCTTTATGAAGCAGCCGCGGGCTTGAAAGCTCCTTTCAGCATGGAACTCAGAGGCGCGTATTCCGCGGGAACCTATGATTTTCAAGTGCTCTTTGATAAAAGCGCCTATACAGATTCGCTGCAGGCGGTCGTGCATTTGGTGCTCTCTCAGAATTCCATGTATGCTAACTGGATGGGTTTGAGCCATTTGGATCATGTGACCATGGATTTTGTTCCGGATACAAATGGCAGTCTGATCACGGTTCCCAATGCGGCAACTGATTTCCGCTTCAACTTGTCCCAGTTTGTAGGGCTGGATTTCTGGCCCGCGAACTATATAATCACAGCCTTTGTGCAGGATGCGGAAAGCAAACGGGTGATCCAGTGCCAAAGCGAACTTATGGGTCCGTTGCTGCCTCCGGTCGCCAATAACGATCCGCTGGAAAATCAAGCGCTTACGCAAATGAAGCTGTGGCCCAATCCCTTCCGTAATGAACTAAGGCTGGACTTTGTTTTGCCCAAAGCCCAAAAGCATGAATGCCAGATCTTTAACCTGCGCGGTCAGCTGGTGAGAAACTACAGTCTAAACTCTGATCCCGGGCTCAAACAGAGCTTGACCTGGGATGGCAAAGACGCTGCCGGAGCTTCTCTCCCTGCCGGGGTCTACTTTGTTAAGCTGAACACCGATTCCGGAGCAGTGATCCAAAAGGCTCTGCTGCTCAGATGATAACAGTACCGGATTGCAGACATTCCTGTCTGCGTGTGCTATCCGGATTGCAGACTTTCTTGTCTGCACCGCTTTCCGGATTGCAGACTTTCTTGTCTGCACTGCAGGGACGAAGCCCTGCGATCCACAATAAGGAGATACGATGAAAAAACTAATTGTTCTATGCCTTGCCTTGCTGGTGCTGGGCAGTCTTTTTGCTGAATTCAAAGCACCTGGTCCCGAGCGCAGAGCTGTGTCTCAGGCTCCCGGTAAAACCATGCCGCCCAGTCGCTTCACCCCAAACTTCAGCTTTAGCGTCAACCCCACTGCCCTCATCGAAACCTATTACGATTACATGATCGGGGGCTATAATGGCATTCCTTTGCAGGTGATCCCGAACTCAGCGGGAGGCGGTTATTTTGCCACCTACCATGCGCGCAGGCAGGCAA
>JAKLEY010000133.1 GCA_022711455.1 Candidatus Cloacimonadota bacterium | reverse complement strand
GGCAACGATGTCTGGGTCTTTTTCTGCCATCCGCACCAGGCATTTGCCAAAGACCTCGCTCCAGCTTTCCTTGCCGCTGCAGATGGTAGCACCGCTTTTGGGTTCGAAGGGTCCGACACCGTGAAACTGAGCCGCGTTCTGTTCTGCCGGGCTATAGCCCTTGCCTTTTTGGGTGACGACGTGGATCAGCACGGGGCCGACCATATAGCGTTTCACACGCTTGAGGATGGAATTCATTTGCTCGATATCGTGGCCGTCAATGGGTCCCACATATTTCAAACCGAGGTCTTCAAAGATGATATTCGGCACCAGGATGTTCATCATGGATTCTTCCAGTTTCTGAGCACCGTAGATGAAGCGGCGGCGCAGGCTGGAAGGGAGGCTGTGGCTTACGTCCCAGATCTGTTTCTTGAGGGAATTATAGCTGCGGCTGGCCATCATTTTGGCCATGTATTTCTGCAAGCCACCCACGTTTTTGGAGATGGACATGGCATTGTCGTTCAGGATCACGATAAATCTGTTGGGTTGGAGATGCCCGGTGTGATTGAGGGCTTCAAAGCTCATCCCTCCGGTGAGGGCACCGTCTCCGATCACAGCCACGGCATGACCGCGTTCACCTTTAAGATCCCGCGCGCAGGCAATGCCCAGGGCAGCAGAGATGGAGGTGCTGCTGTGCCCGGTCGAAAAGGCATCGCAAGGGCTCTCGTCCCGGTTCATGAACCCGCTGATGCCGTTTAAACCGCGCAGGGTCTCAAAACGCTCATTGCGTCCGGTAAGTATCTTCCAGGCATAGGCTTGGTGGCCGACGTCGAAGACGATCCGATCCTGAAGCGGATCAAAATTGGCCATTAGCGAGATCGTGAGGTCAACCGCTCCCAGAGAAGGCGCGATGTGCCCCCCGCGCTTGGAAACCACGTCCACAATGCGTTTGCGGACTTCCTTGGCGAGGCTGATCTGTTCTGGCAGATTCAGTTTGCGGATGTCGGAGGGGTTCTTTATCTTTTCGAGGATCATATTAAACTCCTTGGGGATTGCCGGAGGGGCGGGCTTCTTCCAGCTTGACGAGGATGATCTCCAGGAGCACCAGCAGCAGAGCGGCGATCAGGAGGATCTTCCAGAGCTCGTGTCCCAACCGGGTGAAAAAGATCTGCTGCTGCCAATTGGCACCCAGCAGGCGGTAGTTCTTCAAGGCTTTGAAATCCTGTGTTTTGGCATCGCTCTCAGAGAGGTCTGGATTCACGGCGAGGGCTCTTTCGGAGTTTTGAGAGCTCAGGCGATAGATCCCTGCCTGGCTGAGGGCAAGGCTGTTGCCGGAGAGTTCCAGACGTTTGCCGTCCGGCAGGATGACCGCGTCCGCGCTGACCAGATCTCCGATTTTGCGGGTTTCGGAATTTGAGATCCCGGAGCCGGCAAATTGCATGCTGCGAAAGGCGAGCACCGGGAAGCTGGCATCCAAAAGAAAGGCATTGCGCCGGCTGGAAAGATCAAAAAGCCAAAGCACGTTGCTGCCGGCAGCAGTCATCAGCACATCCTTGCCGGTGGAGAGCAGGGTTGCTCCGGCGCTGCGGGAAGACGCGGAATAATAATCCGTCACGCTGCGCCCACGCAAGGGTTGAGCGGCGATCAGAGAACTGACGTAGTGGTGCGGATTGACAAAATCGATGTTTTTGGAGCCGGAACCGAGGGCAGAGATGCTGAGGCCGAATTCCCCTTCCAGATAGGATCTGTAGCCCGCACTGAGCCTGGAATCAAGGGTGAAGAGCAGTCCTTTCTGAGCAGCCTTGCGGGCGCTAAGCAATTCACGCAGCTTGGGGCTGAGCTCGTCCAGGGCATGAATTACCACCAGATTTTGGTCTTCCAGCGTAGCGGCATTGACGGAGGCGGGGCTGGAAATGCTGAGCTTGCCCCTGGCTCCCGTGTAGACCTCTAACAAGCCTGAAAGATAGAGCGGGAGAGGCCGGGTGGTGATCACTGTGACTCTGGGGTTCAGATAGTGAGGGAAGGCAAAATATGCCCGGTTATCCGGGGTGAGGCGTTCGTCCAGCACTTCGATATAGCCCGTCTGCCAGCCCTCGGTGTTGATCTCGAGGCTGAGGCTTTCTTTGATCCTGCTTCTGGGTGGGATGGAGACGAATTTTTCTGCCACGCCGGTGTTGCCCAGCACTGCTTTGACCAGCACGTCCTTACGCTCGCTGTCTCCGTGGTTTTGGAGCACGAAGCCCAGCTCCTGCCTTCGGCTTTTGTCCACCAGCTGGGGCAGGGCGTTGGCATCCGCGCAGCTGAGGTTACGGTATTCAGCCGGGGCGGGCAGCGGGATCAGGTTTATAGGAAGTTCGGGATTTTGGGGATAGTCCATGGCCTGTTTATCTGTGAGCAGATAGATCTCGCGATTTGGTAACTGGGTGTCTTTCAGGCGTTTGGTGGCAAGCGCGAGCATGTCTTTGACCGGAAGCGGAGCTTGGGTGATGGTCAGGGAACTGATCAGATCATCCGGGATATCACCCGCGTAGATCTGGCTGTGCAATTGGTTCCAGCCGGTATCTGAGGTGATCAGGACGATCCTGTCCGTGGGGTTGCTGAGGCCGTTGATCTTGATCATTGCGGCTTTGGCGTGGTCCAGCACAGATTTAGTGTCCACAATGTAATCCATGCTGTAAGAAGTGTCCAGCACGATAGCAAGGGCTGTGGGAGGATGTTTGGCGGAGGGTTTGAGCTTGCCGGAATTCAGAAGCGGTCGCGCCGCGGAAAGCACTATCAGCAGTATGATCAGCATCCTGATGATGAGCAGCAGTATGTTCCTGAGCTTGGCGCGGTTCTTTTGTTCATCCTTGCTGAGCTTGATGAAGCGCAGGGAGGAGAATACCACCTGTTTGGGCTTGCGTTTGGCCAAAAGCCAAATCAGCAGGGGCAGGATCGTGGCTGTGGCAAAGAGCAGCAGACCGGTGTTGAGAAAAGAGAGCTCAAACATGGCTTTTTATTTGAATCCCACTCCTATGGAGAAGAGATATTTGCTGGATTTCAGTTCCATCCCGCGGTTGGACATCGAGACGTCGAAACGCAGGAGATTGTAGTTGTATCCTGTGCCCAGGGTATAATTAATATTTTTGGTGCCATAGAAATCTGAGCTGAACATCCCGGTACGGATCACCATGCCCTGCTCGATGGATTGATCATCGATAAAGGAAGTGCTGTTCCAGTTCCAGCCGTATTGCAGACCCAGATGATAGCTGGTGTCCGGATCTTTGGAGATCTTGCTCTGCAGACCCAGCAACAGCTTGAGGTTGTTGTTTTCATATTCCATGCCCATACCGATACGGCGCTGGATGGGTTTGGAATCGTAGTTCTCCCAGTATAAACGGGAGAAAAGGTCATAGATCGTGGCTCCGATCACCATGTTTCCCGGTTTGTAGGTGAAGCCCAGATCGGTGCTGAATCCCTTCACCTTATCGTCGATAAAGGCGTCCCGCACCAAAGAGTTTCCCACCCGGTGTTCGCGCAGGTAGACCAGCCTGCCGGACAGGTATTTGACCGAGAGCCCTGCCTGCAGGGTGCTGTATTTGGCATCCTTAGCCGCGATTGACATCTGGACCTTATCAAGTTTATAGTCATAATAGCGGCTGGTGTCGCCCACCGCGCTCCACTCACTCAGGTGCACATTGGCTACAGGTTGATAGGAGAACCCCACCTGTTTGGTGGCAACGGAAAAGTATTGGAATTGCTTTTCCCGCAGGGCGTTGGATATCTGCATCGCCTGCCAGAAACTGAGCTTGTCGTTGGCTGCCAGGCGGAAAGAAGTGGCGAAGCTGGTGACTTCGCTGCCTGCCAGCAGAGCAGGATTGTTATAGGAGGCATAGGCATCTGCCATGCTGGTGACGTTCATGCCACCCATTCCCATGGTGACAGGGGAGACGTTATTTTCCGGCAGGGTATAGTCATATTCCGTGATCGGCAGAGGAGGCTGCTGCGCCCAAAGACCAATGCAGGTCAGCAATAATAAAGCAAAGACGAAGCGCCTGAGCGGATTGCACACATTCTGTGTGCAGTTTCTCTCAAGGTCAATGCCTCCTCCGGAGCCACGCAGACTGGAAAGTCTGCGATCCTGTGGGGAGGGACTCTCAAGGTCAATGCCTCCTCCGGAGGCACGCAGACTGGAAAGTCTGCGATCCGGGATGGCCCGGGTGCTGAGTTCAAACATCTTCATGTATTTTCCTTTAGAATAATCTTATGAACGTAGAGCGAGAGATAAAAACCAATGATCCCAAAGATTATCCCGCCCAGCATATCCACGAACCAGTGATACTGACAGTAGACGATTCCCAGCGAGAGGAAGACGGAGATCACCGCAAACAGATAGCCCACCGGGCGCAGATGCCGCAGCGCGGAGATCGTGAGAACGATCGTGATTCCCACGTGAGAAGAGGGGAAACCGCCTCCCAGATGGGTGGTTTTGTTATAGATCAGGGCCATGATATGCGTGAAAGGCCCTGCCCAATAGACTTTGGTCTGAGCCATGGCCTCAGGAAAGAAGCGCCCACCCACCACCGGCAGCAGGGAAAACAGGAAATAGAACATATAAAAGCTGAAGGTGAGGGCAAAGATCAGCTCTTTGAATGCTTGCGGTTTCTTGAACCAGAAATAGAGCGGCAGACCCAGGATCATAGGATAATAGGCAAAATAGGCTCCGTGGAAGAGCTCGGAAGTCCAGGGATGGTTGTAGACCTGCGCCCAGACCAGAGATGGATAATAGCCGAAGATCCTGTGGTCAATACCGTAAAAGAAAGGATCGATCCAATCCCCAAAGAGGACGCGGTTTACGGAGTAGCTGGAAGTGAAGAAATAACCGAAGAGCAACACCGGATATAGCCCGCGGATAAAGCTCAGGATTCTCTTCAATCCGGCATTTTTGACAGGATCGAGGCTGCGATCCCACCAGGCCAGAATAAAGACTCCGGTGAGGATACTGAGGTAGTTGGGCAGGTGTCCGGAGGCATTTTCAGTTCTGCCCAGAGCCATCCCTATCAGCATATAGACCAAAATCCAGAGGCAGAAGGCCACTGTGATCAGATCGATGGGAGAGAGCAGTTTAGATGCTTTTCTCATAGAGCCGGTAGGTCTTGTAAGGATCCGCACCCAGCATATCCGCCACCCGCATCATCATGGTGTTGCATTCCAGCACCCAGGAGAACTCTCCGTAGTAGATACCTTTGGGTATGGCGTTGCGATAGGAATAGTAGTGAAAAATAGTGTCGATCCCGCGGTTTTGATATTCTTTCACCACGCCCATGGTGATCACGCGGGCGCTGCTGATCTTCTTTTTGGCGATCTGCGCTTTGATCAGGGTGAGGGGATTGATGTGGCCCTTCATTACTTTCAACACTTCGTTGAAATTCGGCATGGCGAGGCTGAAGCCCACGGGTTTGCCGTCGATTTCAGCGATGAAGATCAGATCCGGATCGGCCAGAGGCAGCAGTTCATCCACCAGATGGTGAAATTCCGGCACTGTGAGGGGAACGTTTCCCCAGTTGTATTGCCAGGCCTCGGTGTAGACCTTAAAGACGGTTTCGAGGTCTTTGCGGCGTTGGACCTTATCCTTGCTGAGGGTGTGGATGGTGGCCTTGGATCTCTTGAGCAGTGCCTCATGCAGACGTTCCACACGCTCGGGGATCTCGCGCTTTTCGCTGAAATAGGCATACATGTCCATGGCTTTGGCAAAGCCCGTGCCTTCCACCAGATTCTGAAGATAGGGCAAGGCATGCGTCATCATGATCATGGGAGGAGTGTCAAATCCTTTCACCAGAAGGCCGCATTCATCATTGACAGAGAAATTCAGCGGACCGCGGACGCCGTCCTTGCCTTTGGCTTTGTTCCATTTAACGACTTCGGTGAAGAGGGCGTTGGCCACTTTCTGGTCGTTAAC
>JAKLEY010000132.1 GCA_022711455.1 Candidatus Cloacimonadota bacterium | reverse complement strand
GTGGAATTAGCGGAATCTATGATCTGAATAAACCGGGAAAAGCGGATCCGGTGCTTCTGCGGGACATGAACGACCGCATCAGGCACCGCGGACCCGACGACGAAGGTTTTCTGATGCTTGAGACCTCTACGGGAACTGCCACAGCGTATGCCGGAGCAGATTCCACGGAGGATCTGAAACGCAGCTATCCCCCTCTGGATCTGGCTTCAGGAGCTGATCTGGGCATGGGCTTCCGGCGTCTGGCCATTCTGGAACTTTCGGAAGCAGGGCATCAACCCATGAGTGATCCCGAATTAGGTTTACACCTCACTTTCAACGGTGAGATCTACAATCATCGTGAGCTGAGAGCCGAATTGCAGGCTGCCGGTTATGTTTTCAAGGGTCACTCCGACACGGAAGTCATTCTCAAAGCCTACCACTGCTGGGGTGAAGCCGCCATCCCGCGCTTCAACGGAATGTGGGCTCTCGCCATTTGGGATGATTCTCGCAAAACACTGTTCTGTTCCCGCGACCGCTATGGGATCAAACCATTTTACTATTGTCTGCACCAGGGCGTGCTCTATTGGGGTTCTGAGATCAAGCAACTGCTTGCCGCGCCTATAGATAGGACTTTGAATGAGGCCATGATCTGGCGCTCCCTGAAGATCAATTCGCTCTCCGTTTATGATGATCAGACCTTCTGGTTGCAGATCAAGACCCTGAAACCGGGACACAACCTGCTCGTAAACGGCTCGGGTCTGGATCTGAGGCAGTATTACAGCCTTGATATAGACAGTTTTGAAAGCAGCCAATTATCTCTGGAACAAGCAGTTGAAGAATATCGCGAGCTGTTCTTTGATTCCCTGCATTTGCAGATGCACAGTGATGTGGAGATCGGAGCCAGCTTGTCCGGCGGGATGGATTCCTCGGCTATTGTGTGTGGAGCTCATGCCTGGTCCGGTCGTTCGATCCAAACCTTCTCCTCCTATTATGAGGATGATCCGGCCATGGATGAACGCAAGTGGATCTCTCTGATCGTGGAGCAAACCGGATCCCGCGCGCGCTATATCTCCCCAAAAGCAAGAGATGCCGCTGCATGGTTTGAAGATGTCACCTGGTATAACGATCTTCCTACCCGGGCGGGCTTTACTTCGCAATGGGCGGTTTGCCATCTCGCGCATCAAAACGGGATCAAGGTGCTGCTTTCCGGGCAGGGATCGGATGAGATCTTTGCGGGATATAAGCACTCTGCCTACCGCTATTTTGCGGATCTCCTGCGCGGGGGCAGGCTGAAGAGTCTGAGCACGGAGCTACCCGGATATCTTGCCGGTAAGAAGATTCCGGAAGCTTTGTCCGGAATGGGGAAGATGCTGCTCTCGGCTCTTCTGCCGGAATCGAAGCTCTACGAACTGGAATTCCGGCACTATCGTTTCGAACCTTTCAACAAAGCCTTCAAGACTGCAGCAACCCGCTCCGCGGGGGAATCGATATTGGCAAAGATCCATGATATTGAAGCTTCCCGGCTGGCAAATTTCCTGTTCAATATGCTGAATTCCACCTCGATCCAGACACTTTTACATCTGGAAGACAGAATGTCCGGCTCTGCATCTCTGGAAAGCCGGGTTCCATTTCTGGATCACCGTTTGGTCGATTTTGCCTTCCGCCTGCCTTCGCAGTACAAGATCAAAGCACCCGTACATAAGTATATCCACCGTCTGGCCATGAAGGACGTGGTGCCGTCCCAAATCTATCAGCGCAGGGACAAAGGCATCTTTTCGTCTCCGTTTTACAGCCTCTGGATGAGGGGGGAGCTCCGGGCTTTCTTTGCAGAGATACTACACTCGTCTCAATTCCGTCAGCGTGGAATCTGGGATCTTCCTGTGATCCAAAACAATTGGAATAAATATCTTGCCGGCGATAACAAACCGGCGGAAATGCTCTTCAACACAGTCGCTCTGGAAATCTGGTTCCGGAAATTTGGGGATCAATGAAGTGACGAGTGACAAGATGACTGCGGCTCCTGTAGTGTCGGATTCCAATCCGACGACAGTATATTTTTAACACAGAGACACAGAGATTTAATGTAGTGTCGGATGCCGATCCGACGACATAGTATGTTTAACACAGAGACACAGAGATTTAATGTAGTGTCGGATGCTGATCCGACGACATAGTATATTTAACCCAGAGAGAAATGAGAGCTAAGAGCATGACACCCAAAGCATTGTCCCGGAATTCGAAGCGAGCGTCAGCTCCCGTCACTCGTCACTCGTCACTTAAGAAAAAGAGGTATATTATGCATAAACTAATCACACCACTTCTCGCAGTCTTGCTGCTGCTCAGCCTCAGCTCCTGCAAAATGTTCAAAAAGCCGACCGTGGACCGCATCCATGATCTCAAGATCATCTCCATGACCCCTGATCAAACCAATATCCTGATCAGCCTCAAAGTCAACAACCCCAATAGTTATAAGCTGGTGGTGAAGGAGCTGAAGGTCTCACTCCTGGATAAAGACCGGGTAGCTGTCGGTAACGCTGTGATGAGCAAGCAGATCATGATTCCGGGACGCAAATCCACTGCAGTTGATTTCAACGTGAAACTGGACACCCGTAAAACCGCAAAGATGATCAGCCATGCTGACCAGGTGCTGTTCTTCTATATTCAGGGGCAGGGCAAGGGCAGGGCTTTGGGATGCACCAAAAAACTGCAATTTGAGGAACCCTATGAGCTGAAGATCAAGGATTACATCTCTGATCTGCTGCCCAAGTTTACAGCCGGAGGCAGCGATCTCTTCAAGGTTCAAAAAACTCACATCTCCAAGCTGGGGATCGGACAAACTCAAGTGCAGACCGATTTTATGCTGCTCAATCCTTATGGTCTCACTTTCACCTTCAAGGGCTTCCCGGCAGACGTTTACGTCAACGAAAAGATCGTGGGTAAAGCCAATCTGGGAACTCAGCTCTATTTTAACGAGAACGTCTATAGCAAAGATGGTAATATCCAGATGGAGATCAATAACTTCAAATCTCTGGTCGAAGCAGTCAAAGGCGCAGTCAAAGGCGAGATCGATTATAAAGTCAAAGGCACTGTGATCATAGACGCCTTTGGCATGGAAATCAAGAATCCCTATGAGTTCAAGGGTTCGATCCCGTTCAATCTGCAGGAACTCATCTTCTAAAAAAAGGGGTGCAGGGGTGAAGGGGTGAAGGGGTGTAGTCACTGCACCCCTTCACCCATGCATCCCTGCACCCCTTCACCCCATCCTAAGCTTTTTTCCTTGACCTCCTCACCGACTGTGAGATTTGTCACTACATCACTTTTCTAAATAAGGGGAAACGAACTGAATGAATTTTCTTGAAATAGTCAATTTCCTGGGTGGATTGGCCCTGTTCCTGTTCGGCATGAACAAGATGTCCGACAACCTGCAGGCAGTCGCCGGCAATGAGATGCGGCGCATCCTGAAAAAGATCACTGACACTCCGTTCAAAGGGGTCTTGGTGGGCTTGGGAGTAACGGGTCTGATCCAGAGTTCCTCGGCGACCACAGTGATGCTGATCGGCTTGGTTAATGCGGGTTTAATGACGCTCAGCCAAGCAGTTGGCGTTGTGATGGGAGCCAATATCGGAACCACTGTCACGGCTCAATTGATCGCTTTCAACATTGGTAAATATGCCTTTGGGATCGTTGTCATCGGCGTGGTCTTTCTCTTCATTCGCAAAAGCCGGGCCATGGAAAAGTGGAGCTCGATCATACTGGGCTTTGGCTTGCTCTTTGTGGGTCTGAATGTGATGTCTGCCGCTGTGGCTCCGCTCAAGGAATCCCAGTTGGCACGGGAACTCATGACCAATTTATCCGGAAACCCCATTCTGGGGATCCTGGCCGGAACGATCTTTACCATGTTGATCCAGAGTTCTTCTGCCTCGATCGGTATCGTGATAGTGCTGGCAAACACAGGTTTGATCGGCTATGAAGGCGCTCTATATCTGGTTTTTGGCGATAATATCGGAACCACGATAACTGCCTGGCTGGCAGGGATCGGATCCAACACAGCAGCCAAGCGTGTTGCTTTGGTGCACACACTCTTCAACGTGTTCGGCACGATCATTTTCGGGACGCTCACCTATCTGGGCTACTATAAATATTTTATCAACTACATCACTCCCGGGAACGTCTATGCGGGTGAGAACATGGCACGTCACATTGCCAATTCACACACCTTCTTCAACGTGTTCAACACCGTGATCTTTCTTCCCTTTGCTGGTTTTCTGGCACGTCTTGCTACCAAGGTTATCCCCACCGGAACGGAAGAAACCCTGTCTCTGGGTGAACCCAAGCATCTCAATTACCATTTGATCAACGATCCGGAGCTGGCGATCGGACAATCTATCAAAGAGATGCGGGAAATGCTGCGTCTCGTGCGCATGGGGATGAATTTGTCCTTTGAAGCCTACACCGAAAAGAATTATAAGAAACAGAACCGCGTGGCAAAGATCGAAAACGCGATCGACAGCCTCCAGAAAGAGATCACGCTCTATCTGGTGGCGGTGAATGAACGCACCAATTCCGACCTGGTTATCCAGAAGATCCCCGCCCTCTTGCACACGGTGAACGATATCGAGAAACTGGGTGACTATACTGAAGAGATCAACAAGATCCTCAATATTCAGATTCGCGGTGCAAGAGAATCTCTGAGCCCTGAATTTGAAAAAATGGTTCTGGATCTGGATGAGAAAATGATGTATATGCTGGATCTTGCGATAGAATATCTGGAAGATCTGAACCCCGACTATACCTATAAGATCATCGAGATCGAAGGCCGGATCAACGAACAACATTTCAATGCCCGCCAGGAGATCCTGCATAAGATTCAGGAAGGTAACTGTAATCCCTCCGGAGGTTTGAATACCATCGATTTCATTGACGCGGTGGAGATCATGGCTGATAAAATGAAGAATCTGGTGAAGGCCGGAAGCCATAATTTCATGTATAATGGTGCTGAGGTTCATTCGAGTCCGGACAAAGACAGAACGATTGACGATGAGGCTTAAGGAAAAACCTTTTGACAAGAATTGACCCCTGCAGATACTTAGTTCCAAACATAAAACAGGGGTTATAACCAACATATGAAACTCTTTGAGACTCATGCCCATCTCGATCTGCCGGATTTTGACGCGGATCGCGAGGCTCTGATCACAAAATGCTTCAGCCAAGGCATTGAATACATTATCAACATAGGCTTCAATAAGGAAACTTCGCTCTCTTCACTGGAGCTGGCAAAGAAGCACCTGCACATTTTTTCCACAGTGGGATTTCATCCCCATGATGCCACGGATTTCGACGCGGAAGTGGTCAAACGTCTTGCCCGGGAGAAGAAAGTGCTGGCAATCGGAGAGATCGGGCTGGATTTTTTTCGCAATCTCTCACCCTTTCCCGTGCAACGCGAAGTCTTTGCCAATCAGGCACATCTGGCTGTGGAATATGAGCTTCCAGTGGTCATTCATGACCGGGAGGCGCATCAGGAATGTTATAAGATCCTGAAAGAAGAAGGGGTTAAGGAAGCAGTGTTTCATTGCTTTTCAGGGGATATCATCTTTGCTCAGCAAGTTCTGGACGCGGGATGGATGATCTCTTTCACCGGCAGCATCACCTACCCCAATTCACAGCTGGACAACGTGATCCGGGTGGTGCCCATGGACCGGTTCATGATCGAAACAGATTGCCCCTATCTGCCCCCGCAACAACACCGGGGAAAACGCAACAGCCCCCTGTATCTGAACCTGATCGCCGAAAAGATCGCTGAAATCAAAGGGATCAGCCCCGACGAAGTGGCTGAAACAGCATTTCACAATGCCTTCCGATTCTTCCGAATCCCCCCTGATCCGGTAAAACCTTCTCACCATACAGCAGGACATAAAAAATGAAAAGAATCTTTTTATTCATGGGTTTGGACAAATTGCTCAGC
>JAKLEY010000131.1 GCA_022711455.1 Candidatus Cloacimonadota bacterium | reverse complement strand
ATCAGTAACAATACTATGAATGCCAACGCAACAGCACTGAAATTCGTAAGAAGTGGTTCGGCCGGCTATTACCTGTGTGAAAACAACACTGTCACAAGTAATGCCTTTGGTACAAACGATATACAAGTTAACGGCTACCAATTGGATCTGGCACCCAATCCTCTGTATGATGGCCCCAGCACAGACTTCGCAAACATGACCCAGCTGGTCGCTCTGAATACCTGGCCTGGTGGATCCTTTGTAGTTGAACCATACTATATTTATGGAAATGGCGCGGAAGTTCTCTACGTCGATGCCACCTCTGAGCTGATCAAGGATGCTGAGGGTCAAACCTATACGGTTAAAGCTCATTATGTAAACAATCTAAAAGGATTCGCAATAAACGTAAGCTATCCCAAGGCATATTTCGGACCGGCTTCCGCTTTTACAGCAGTTGGTCAGGTCTCCGTTATCATGCCTCCGGAAGATCTGAGCGACGGCTCAAACTGGATATACAGGATTGAGGGAGCCAGTTATGCTGATCCCCCGGCAATCCATGGATCTGATGTTGCTCTGTTCTCCATGTTTGTGAGTTCTTTGGCTGATCCCACCAATGCCTGGGTAGCTCCTGTCCATACCATGATAGACATCCCGCTGGCAAACGTGCGGATGTTCAACGATACTAATGGATATACCGTAATCCCGTGTCTCGGCACCATGGAGAAGAACATCATAATCGATTCCGGTGAGCCCACCATGGCCGCCATTCCTCAAGCCTCAGGACAGCCTCTGCCCACGGTCGCTCCTCCTACAGGTGTTATCGATCCTACTTATCTCACACTCTCATTTGGGGATAACTACAACCTCGATTTCGTGAAGTATCTGATCCAGCCGCAGACCGATCCTGCCACCGTGCCGGTGCTTGCTGACTTCAGTACTGACGTCGCCAACCCGATCGACGGAATCCTCTGGAACAACACAAATGCTGCCTGGGAGATCCCTAACGGTGTGTTGAACGCGCTTGCGGACGGAACCTACGAGATCTTCTTCCTGGCTATGGATGATGCCGGAAATTCCTACATCAACCCGACCCCATGGGTCTTCATCATAGACAAGACCGCTCCTACAGCCATCACCTGGGTAAAGTGCCTCACCACTCCCGATGCCGATAACTCGGTGGATCTGGAATGGACCGGTAACGGCAGCAAGTATGACGTATGGTGTTTGAATTACAGCAGTCTGACCGGCGCGGGAGCATATCCTCTCTACAATCCTGCCAGCTTCACGCCCGATCTACCCGCTGCACCGGACGCTTATAACGGCGCAGCTCAGAATAACTGGACTCAGCTTGCCAATAATGTGACCACCTCTGCCTACACTCACCATCCCGGCACAAGAGGTTACTATTACTACTACGTGTTCGCGGAAGATGCCTCCGGCAATATCGGTCCTGTTTCAGAGCTGAGAGAATCCATTTCCTACTGGCCCGGCGATGTCGTCGCCCCTCTGGGTACGGTCGATTCTGATGACATCACTGCCCTGAGCGCGGTTTGGTCAACAGTGCCGCTCCTCACTTCAGAAACCAACGTCGGTCCCGCAGTTGGGAATATGCGCCGTTCACGCCGTACTCCCGATGCCAGATACAACATCGATGACCTCATGATGTTCGCCATGAACTATCAGAATACCGATTACACTGTCTACGATCGTGTGATCCCGGAGCTCAATCCCATCCGGATCGAGATGATCAGTCAGCTTGTGGGTGATCAGTTGATCGTGAGCCTCAATCTGGGCAGCAACAACGGCTTTGTGAAAGGCTTGAACATTCCGATCCTGTATGGCAGCGGGCTTAGCCTCCTGTCCGTCGAGAACGGAAGCGTGTGGCCGGAAAACAGCATCCTGTTGCAGCGCAACGCCGATAACGTCGTGGAGCTTTCCGCTTCCACTTTGGGAGATGAGATCGTGGAAGGCAACGGCCTGATCGCGACCCTCACTTTCAGTATCAGCGGAACTGACAGCTACCTCGAACTGCAACACATGATCGCCCGTACGATCGAGAACAGCGAAATTGAGATCATTGACAATCCTCAGGAAACTCCTTCCGGAAATGAAGATCCCGAATCCATCATTCCCGTCACCAGCTACCTGGGAGCCAATTATCCCAATCCCTTCAATCCCAGCACCACGATCAGCTTCGGTTTGAACCAGACCGAAAACGTGAAGGTTACGATCTTCAACTCACGCGGTCAGATGGTGAAAACTCTGGTCAATGGCGTCATGTCTGCCGGAATCCACAATGTGGTCTGGAATGGCATGGACAACAACAATCGCTCGCTGGGTTCAGGCATCTATTTCTATAGAATGGAGACCAAAAACTACAGCGAAACCAAAAAAGCGATCCTGATCAAATAAAACTACCATGGAGAGTCCGCCCCACCCGGGGCGGACTCTCCAATTTTAAAAATTTATGATTCGCGGAATAGTATTGTCAGTTCTGACCCTTGGTCTGATGACCTGGGGAGCCCTGTGCTCCGCTGTTTCCGTGAGCATCAATCCCTATCCCAAAACCGCCCTTAGCGGGCAAGCGGTTCCGGTCACCGTCAATCTGGACACCGCCACTCAGATCAGAGGCGTCCAGATCCGGATCGCCTACAACACGGATCTCCTCAGTTTCGCTTCGGCAACGCGGGGAACCCTGTTCACCGGACTGAATGTGGGCTGGTGGAGAGCGTTCAACGGTGAACCCAACGAAGATCCCGGAGTCCTGCGGGTCGAATGCATTATTTTCGGAGCAGGCATTTTTACCACCGGACCGGGCAATCTGCTCAACCTCACTTTTAATGCCCTCGCGGAAGGCTACTCGGAGCTCAGCATTCTGGAGATCAAGCTTTATGAACCTGTCAACGGAACGATCATACCGGGCGTAAGCGGCACCAACGGAGCTGTGATCATCGGTCCCAATCCTGCCTATGCCTATGCCAAATGCTGGTTGCAGGGTCCTTATCAGGATGCGGTGATGAGCACCGCGCTCAATTCCCGGATTCCCTTGACCTCACCCTATCCGGCTGATCCCATCATAGTTACATCCATCCCCACAGGCGTGGTGGATTGGGTTCTGGTGGAATTGCGCCAAAGCCTGAACGGCCCCGCGGTCAAATCCCAGGCTATGTGGCTGTTTAGCGATGGCTCTGTGAAGTCACCCGGAAAACCCTTCATGCTGTTCATGAACACCGCTTCCCAAGCCTGGTATGTGGTGGTCAAAGCCCGTAACCATCTCAGCCTGAAGAGCAGCAGTCCGCTCAGTCTCAGCAGCAGCGGAACGCCTCCCTTGCTGGATTTCAGGCTCAGTTCCAATGTCTATCCTGATGGCTCCACTATTCAGCTTGGTGCTTACTGCGCCATGAAGGCAGGGGATGCCAATCAGGACGGTGTGATCAATTTTACAGACCGCAACCTGTGGAGAATTCAAGCCGGAACCAAGGGCTATCTGAGCGCGGATTTCGATCTGGACGGCAAAGTGCTGCCCCGGGATCTGAATCTCTGCTGGAGAACCAATTCCCGGGTTGACAACCCGGAGCCAGCGATGCGGGGAGGGATAAACTTTAGCCTGGCAGATGCCGAGCTGGAGCAAATTGGTGACCAGACCTATCTGAAGATCAGGATCAAAGCCGCTGCAGCCAACGAAAACAGTCCCCTGGGAACCGGAGTGGTGCTCCTGAACTATGACCAGCTCAGCTTTGGCGAAAACGTCTGCGCCTCAGCTGCAGTCAGCGTTTTACCCGGAGCTCTGATCAGCGCCACCTTCCCGGTCTACCAATTGATCGTGAACGACTATGAACCCGGATGCCTGGCCATCACTTATGAATTCACCGGAACCGCAAACGCGGGGATTCAGTTGCCTTCCGCGGCCGCAGAGCTGATGCAGCTCCGGCTAAGGATCGCGGATCTGAACCACTATGCCGGGCTCGGATTCGGGCCAGACATGCAGAATCAACAGTTTCAAGCCGATAACTTCAACCTGCTTAGCCCCGTAAACAGCAACCCGGGAGATGAATTCCTGCTGCCGGGCAGTCCGCAGGGGCTCAGCCTGCAGCATGTGGGAACGGCTAAATATCTCTCCTGGCAGGCTGTGGCCGGGTGCAGTTACAAGCTTTACTACAGCACACCCCAAAACCCCGCCTGGCAAATCCTGGCTGCAAATGTGCAAACAAATAGCTGGACAGACTATGCGGATGAAATTATCAGGTTTTACAAGATAACTGCCAATTCCGGCAACAGTGAAAAATAGGAAGTTTTTGATGAAACTGCACGATTTAACCAGAACGAACCCGGAAAAGTATCTGAAACTAAAGACCGGGAGGCGTCTATGAAGCTGAAATATCTGCTGCTTCTGATTTTTGCGTTCTCCCTGCTCTGCCTCAATGCCCAGAATGCCGCGCTCTATTTCGATGGTAATCGGGACTACGTCAGCATTCCAAACAGCCTTAATGCCGGTTTGAGCGGTGCGACGGGTTTCACTTTCGAAACCTGGATCAAGCCCTCCAGCCTGGCAAATGGAAGCCCCGTCGACAGCCATCGCAATACGATCGTGGATTTTTCCCTTTCGGGCACTACTTCTGTGCTGGCGATGTATCTGCGTGAAGGCGGCAAGATCCGCTTCGGGGGCAGAAGCCGCAATCTGGACGCCTTTCAGGATGTGGTGACCAGCAATCCCGTGATCGTGACCGGCAGCTGGCAACACGTGGCCGGAGTGCTGGATTTCAGCGGTAAAAAGATCTTTCTTTACGTAGATGGGGCTCTGGTAGCTTCCAGATCTGGAGTTCTTTTTGGCAGCAACACATTTGTCACCCAAGCCGGTGGCAGCAAATTCATTGGCTGCGGAATAGCCCTGGATGTGAATCACGGCTATCACGGGTCCATGGATGAAACGAGGTTTTGGACCACTCCCAGAACTGAGGCAGAGATCTACTCCAGCATGGCAAACCCGGTCAGTTCCCAAGCCTGGCTTTTGGGATATTGGAAATTTGACAACAATGCTCTGGACAGCTCGGGCTATGGCTTTGATGGCACTTTATATGGAGATTGCAGCTATTCCGAGCCCTACCTGAGCGGATTGTATATCTATGCGGTCCCGGTGCAGAGCGAAGCCAACGTTGGCGACTATGTGGAACTTGAAGTGCGCCTCGAAGGTTTTCCGGAGCCGATGCGGGGCTATGAGATCGCACTCAGCATCGATCCCCTCTATCTCAGGCTGGAAAGCCCGGACGACATCCGCAAGGGCGATCTGCTCTCTTCCAACGGCCTCTCCCAACTCCTCAGCACCAGCGTGAATGGCGTGATCACGGTCACCGAAACCATATTGGGACCCTGTAGCGGAGTCACTCAATCCGGCAGCCTCTTCTTTATCAAACTCAAGGCCCTGGCCCATACCACCGACGCGGGCACTCCCTTCACCCTCGATTCCGCCATCCTGAGAACCCCACTGAATGCGGATATCTTTGTAACAGAAATGCTGGGGGCTACGGTGGTGATTGACGCCAGCAGCTTTCTGATCCCTCTCCACACCGGATGGAATCTGGTCTCTTCTCCAGTCTTTCCAGAAAACCCTGACATGCTGGTGGTTTTCAACCAATTGATCAGCGACGGGTATCTGGTGAAGGTGCAGGATGAGAATGCGAATGCTCTGATCTTGATTGGTACCGACTGGATCAATGAAGTTGGAAGCTGGGCTCAGACCGAAGGTTATTATGTGCAGGTGAATTCAGACTGTATCTTAGAGATTTTCGGAAATTATACAGAACTTCCTCTTACAATCTCCCTGAACACGGGATGGAATATTATCTCTTACCCTTACACCAATCCTCAATCGGCAATGTCCATTTTAGATCCTCTGATAACGCAGGGCAGCTTAGTAAAAGTTCAGGACGAAAATGGCAATGCTATAGAGTATTTGAATAACTGGATTGATAACATCGGCGACTTTGAGACCAGTGAAGGATACTATATTAATGTAAACGCGCCGACTCAGATCGTTTTTGCAGCACGCGGCAAATCGCACCCAATAAAAGAAACTAACACCAATAGCTCGGTTTTGTATAACA
>JAKLEY010000130.1 GCA_022711455.1 Candidatus Cloacimonadota bacterium | reverse complement strand
AATAGAAGAGATGGATAAATCCATAATTGCATGGAAAGGCTATCGTAATGCCCCATAATGAGATAAATCACACTCTCGTTAAAACAATACACCATTTATCAAGCACTTAGGTGTAGGAAAGATTAGTCAGTAATGCGGCCACAACTCCAGCGATATTATCCCAAATAAACCTTGACAAAAAGCACCGCAAAGCCAAGCTACTCGCATCTGTTCCAAACCTGAAACGACTTGTGGATCAGAGGAGATATTATGCCCAGAACCCTGTTCATTTTTTTGATAGTACTCGCGTTAGCGTTCACAGGCTGCCGGAAACCCACCGCCCCCGTTCCGCCCCCTCCGGGCTTTGTGGAAGTGCCCTCCGGATCAGTCTCCGGAACCCCGGTCCAGGCTTTCTACATGGGCATTTATGAGCTCACCCAGACGGCCTATCAGGAAGTGATGGGAGTGAACCCCTCCTACTTCCAGAGCGTCTCGGGTGGCCCTGTGGAAAGGGTCTCCTGGTTCAAGGCGATCGAATATTGCAACCGGCGCAGTCTCTTGGAAGGTCTGATCCCCTGCTACAGCTATGACACATATGGTTCAAATCCCGATGACTGGCCGGAGAAATGGAATGTTTACTCCATCAATCACAGTAAGATACATTACACTCCCCAGTCCGACGGCTACCGCTTGCCCACGGAAGCGGAATGGGTCCAGGCTGCCCGGGGAGGCTCTGCCTCTCATGGCTATATCTACAGCGGCAGCAATGACTTGAATGAGGTGGGCTGGTATTGGGATAACTGGGGGGTGTCCCAGCTCTGCACCCACGCGGTGGGAGCTCTCAAAGCCAATGAACTGGGCATCTATGACATGAGCGGAAACGTCTGGGAATGGTGCTGGGACGTCTATGCCGGCTCCAATCACATCCATCGGGGAGGCAGCTGGGTGCATGCCGCGGAAGCCTGCGCGATCTCCTTCCGCAGCTTTAATGATGCTGCCTACGGCAGCCACTATATCGGCTTCCGCTTAGCGCGGAATCTGAGACCGTAAGTATAACTTCAAGATACTGATAGAGAGAAATAGCATAATACTCAAGCAGAGCATCAATGAGGAAGCAATGGATAAAGATAAAATTGAAGAAGCTTTGATAAATTTTGAAGAATTCGGGTGCATAGAAAAGTATGAGGGTTTAATCACCATAGTTCTAAGCAACGATTTGGAATCATTGGCAGATTATGAATATGATATACCTGAGGATCGCATGGATGTCCTGCATACTCTGATCCTGGCCGATCAACTCGACACCCAACAATTGCTCAGGATTGCGGCTGTGGATAAATTCATCCTGACCCACCCGGTACCGCGTCAGCTGGACATGTTGAAAAGCTGGCTAAAGACAAACACTCTGGTGCAAAAGGATTCTAATGCCATCCCCGCTTATCCTGATGCATCACCCCGGCCTGTTCTGGCTTATCGCGATCCCGCAAGAAACTGGTATAACAAAAAAGAAATCGAGTTCTTCAAACGCAGAAACGAAGTTTACTTGACCCTCTGGGAAAATGCGACACCGGAGGATTTGAAACTGTATGACAGACTGGATCCTCGCTCTTTGGCCACAGCCCGCAGTGCTTTGCAACGCGTTTTTTGGGGAGATCATCTCACTGAAGCTCAGATTTTCCGGTTGCTCCGGGCTGATCTCTCTTTTCACCTCAGTCCCCAAGCAAATTTAATCGCCCCCCAATATTTTAAACTGATCTCAGAACTGTTGGAGCATTTCGATCCGCTGCCATCGGAACCCAGTGCAGATCACCTCAAGCTGTATGAATACCTGAAGCTGTAAGCTGGCAGGAAGGGCAAGCCGTAAAAATGAATTGACCATTATGCAATCCGACAATTTCTTGCACCAACGGAAATATTACTGATAGGGGTAGAGACTTGTTGAGACAGATACTGAGCACTTATCTTAATGACTTGCAGAAGATTATAGACCGTGGCGATGCCCGGGAAGAATCTTTTTATCATTGCCTCAAAGACATGATAGATGCCTATGCCAAGCTGAACAAGATCAGCAAATGCGAAGTGGGCATTTTGCCCAAGACCACCGAAGCTGGAAATCCTGATTTTCGAATCTGGGATGGCAAAAACCACATCACAGGTTATGTCGAAGCCAAAAAACCGGAAACATACAGCCTCGATCCCATTGCCAGCAGCGAACAGCTCAAGCGCTATCTGGCAACCTTCCCCAATCTGCTCCTTACCAATTTTTATGAATTCCGGCTCTATCAACATGGCCAGTTTGTAGGCAGCGTTACCATAGCCAGCCCCATCAATGCCACTCAGATGAAAAAGACGCCTCCCCTATCTCAGGTGGAAGGCTTTCAAGCCCTGCTGGAACGCTATTTTTCCTTTTCCCTGCCTGCCATCACAGACCCCAAAAGCCTGGCTAATGCACTTGCCAAACGTACCAGATTCCTGCGGGATGAGATCATCACCATCGAGCTGGCTGAGGAGGAAATGCAAGGCAAAAAGGTGCTGCTAAACTTTTATGAATCCTTCAAAAAGCTGCTGATCAACAACCTGACCAAAGAGCAATTTGCCGATCTCTATGCCCAAACCCTCACCTATGGCATCTTTGCGGCCCGCACCCGGAGCGAAGGAGATTTTAACCGGGAGCTCATCTACAAATACATCCCCAATACCCTGGGCATCCTGAAAAGCATCTTCAAATTCATCTCCTACGAAGATCCTCCTCAGGCTCTCGTGGTGCTGATCGACGATATCTCGGAAATCCTCTTTATGACCGATATCAAAAAGATCCTGCACAGCTTCTATTCTGAAGGCAAGGGCAGCGATCCCATCGTGCATTTCTATGAAACTTTCCTCAGTGAATATGATCCCAAGCTCAGAGAGAAACGCGGAGTCTATTACACTCCGGAGCCTGTGGTGCGCTATATTGTGCGCAGCATCCACAGCCTCCTGAAAAGCCATTTCGGACTTGCCGATGGTCTGGCTTCAGAGGAGGTCACCATCCTCGATCCCGCTGCTGGAACCCTCACCTTTCCAGCGGAAGCTATCAAAGTGGCTATTGAAGAGCACAAAGGCAAATACGGCAGCGGAAGCATCCATAAGCTGATCAAACACAACATCCTGCCCCATTTCTATGCCATCGAACTCATGATGGCTCCCTACACCGTGGGACACCTCAAGATCAGCTATCTCCTGGCAGAACATGACTATGAACTAAGCGAAGATGAACGCTTCAAGCTCTATCTCTCAAACACTCTGGAGCCGGATACCCCCCTGCAAACCGAACTGCCCATCTCGCATGACATCAGCGAGGAATGCGCTCTGGCAAACAAGGTAAAACATCAGGACCCGATTCTGGTGATCATGGGCAATCCTCCTTATAGCGGAGCCAGTGAAAACAGCAACGCCTGGACGGAAAGCCTGCTTAAGACCGATCTGGACGGTGCACAAAGTTATTACACGGTTGATGGTAAACCTCTAAACGAGAAGAACCCAAAATGGTTACAGGATGATTATGTGAAGTTCCTGCGCTTTGCCCAATGGAAGATCCACAAGGCAGGCAAAGGCATCGTGGGTATGATCACCAATCACGGTTATCTGGATAATCCCACCTTCCGGGGCATGCGTCAAAGCCTGATGCATACCTTTGATGAAATCTATGTGCTCGATCTGCATGGCAATAGCAAGAAGAAAGAGACCAGTCCCGATGGCAGCAAAGACGAAAACGTCTTTGATATCCAGCAGGGAACTGCTATTATCCTGATGGTGAAGGTAGATGCGGCATCTTGCCGCAAGTTTAAACGCCAGGATGGCGTTTCTACTATGGTCCAGCACCACGAGCTATTCGGACTTCGCCAATTCAAATACGACTGGCTCAATGATACCGAATTCCAAGCCGAATCCTACCAAGGGCTGATCCCTACCTCCCCCTTCTATCTCTTCCGTCCGGAAGCCACCGGAAACGAGCATTACCTCCAGTGGAAAAGCTTGCCGGAGATATTTCCGGTCAACAGCGTGGGGATCGTTACTGCACGTGATAGCCTTACTATCCAGAATTCTGAAAACCAGGTGCGTAAGACCATTCATCACTTTAGCTCACTGGATCCGGAAACAGCAAGAGTAGCCTATCAGCTTGGCAAAGATGCGCAGGACTGGAAAGTGGAATATGCTCAGAAAGATTTGAAAGACAGCGGCTTGAATGATGACAACATCGTTCCAATTCTCTACCGTCCTTTTGATACCAACTATACATACTACACAGGTAGAAGCAGAGGCTTCCATTGCAGAACCCGCAACGAGGTCATGAGGCATATGCTGGAGGAGAATGTAGGGATGGTATCAGTCAGACAAGTAGCTGAAGGCATATTCAATCATGTGCTTATAACTTCTGCTATGATAGATAATCGAGTGATCCGTAGCAACAAAGGAATAGGGTACCTATTCCCCCTCTACATCTATCCAGAGGAACACAAGGACGATATCTTTGCCACCACAGAGCGGAGCTATAACATCGCTCCGGAGCTGCTCAACAGGTTCCAGGAGGAGTGGCCTCAGTTTCAGCCGGAGCAGCTATTCTACTATGTTTATGCTGTCCTGCACAGCAATCAATACCGCACCCGCTATGCCCAATATCTCAGGATGGATTTTCCCCGCATACCTTTCACAGAGGATTTTGAGCTGTTTAGCCAGTTGGCAGGATATGGCAAGAAGCTTGCTGACATCCACCTGCTCAAGAGTCCGCAGTTAATCACTCCCATAGCAAAGTATCAAGGTAGCGGTTCTAACGATACGGTAGAATTCATCAAGTATGATGAACACAAAAGAAACGTGCAGATTAACGCTGACAAGTACTTTGAGGGCATCACCGCGGAGTTGTGGAACTATCATATCGGAGGCTATCAGGTGCTGCATAAATACCTTAAAGACCGAAAGGGCAAGAGCCTTGGCGATCCCATCCACTATTGCCGGATGGTTACAGCTTTAGCGCTAACAATCGACATTCAGGCTCAGATAGATCAAATCATTGGAAACGTTATCCAATAGAAAAGCCCGGGTTCCCCCGGGCTTCATATATGGGCATTAGATACTATTTTAATAGCATCGCCTTCCTGATACTTGTTTTCCCGGCTGCTTCAAGACGTATAAAGTAGACTCCAGATGCAACACTGCGATTGTTTTCATCTCTTCCATTCCAGACCACCCGATGCTGACCTCTTTCAATATCTCCTTCAAGCAAGGTTTTCACTTTCTGACCACGATTATTGAAAACACATAGGTTAGCCCGTGAGCTCTGAAAAATGCTGAACTCAATCGTAGTTGAAGGGTTAAAGGGATTTGGCGTAACAAGTATTAATGGCCTACTGCTATCAATCAAGTCCGAATTGCTCACCGATGTTGAAAATGTCGCCTCTTGTGCAAACTCTGATCGTGCAAACGAATAATCTGCAGCCTGGCAAGTCCAGTAATATGTGGTATCCGGTGACCGTACCCCATTTTATAGACCAGTTTGTAATGGGCAACTTTCTTTGACATTGTAGGCATCGATAAACTCGTAGGGAGCCATAAAATTCAGAGACCTATGTGGTCGTTCTTCATTGTAGTGGCTAGCCCAATTCATAATTACTTCCTTTGCTTCAACTAAATTTCGGAATATATGCCTGTCAAGACATTCCTTCCTCATCTTGCCATTAAAGCTCTCAATAAAGCCATTCTGTGTAGGCTTACCTTTAGCTATGAGGGATGTTAAACTTACTGTTGGTGATCACCAAGTTTGAATTGTTTATTGTGTTGTACATTGCATTTGAGATTGTAGCATCGCTGATGGTAACCAGATCCGCATCAGCTACTCGAATTCCATTCCATCTGCTTGCTGTGTCTGACCTATCCATGGAGCTCGAATCAATTGATAACGAGCTGCCTGTCACTCTTAGTTCGGAGCCTTGCCCCCAGGTGCAGACGGCATCATTGAAGTTTATGGTGCTGCCTTCTTCCACAATGATTGTCACGTTGTCCTTGATTGATACAATTCCGGTAAGATTGAAGCTGGAGCCGCCTTTCACCAGGATCGTGGAATTTGCTAAGATTGTCGTGTTCGTTCCATTCTGTATGCTTACCTGGGCTCCTTCATCAATTGTTATTGAGCCTGATAGTACAGCAAATGTCCTGAGATCTTCATCAACAG
>JAKLEY010000013.1 GCA_022711455.1 Candidatus Cloacimonadota bacterium | reverse complement strand
ATACCATAGAGAAATATTACAAAAGCATCCGCACCACCACTCAGGTTGAAGACGCTGTGGGCGGCTTCGATTTTGTGGCTGTGGATGATGAAGAAAACGAGATCACGATCGCTGCCGCTTCCGGAGACGCGGACGCGCCTATCGTCAAACTGGTCAATCTGATCATCAACGAAGCCATCAAAGCCGGTGCCACGGACGTTCATATCGAACCTCTGATCAAGACCACCCGCGTGCGTTTCCGTGTGGACGGAGCTCTGCGCGAGGTCATGACTCCCCCCATCGGCATGCATCCCGGTGTGATCTCTCTGGTCAAAGTGATGTCCAAGCTGAATATCGCCGAACGCCGTCTGCCTCAGGACGGTCATATCGCTCTCAAGACCAGCCTCAAGAGCGTTGACGTCCGTGTGTCGATCACTCCCACTGTTTTAGGCGAAAAAGTCGTGATGCGTCTTTTGGACAAGGGTGAATTCGGGTTCAAACTCACTACCCTCGGTTTCGAAGACGAGGACATGGTGATCTTCAAAAAGATCATCCGCCGTCCCTATGGCATTATCATCGTTTCCGGTCCCACCGGTAGCGGTAAATCCACCTCGCTCCACGCTGCCCTGAAAGAAATTGAAGATCCCGAAACCAATATCATCACCGTTGAAGACCCCGTGGAATACCGTCTGGAAGGTGTGACTCAGATCGAAACCAAGGAGCAGATCGGCCTCACCTTTGGCTCCGCCCTCCGTTCCGTGCTGCGTCAGGACCCGGATATCGTGCTCATCGGTGAAATCCGGGACGAAGAGACGGCAGATATCGCCATCAAATTCTCACTCACGGGTCACCTTGTGTTTTCGACTCTCCATGCCAACGATGCCCCCGCGACCATCACCCGTCTGATCGATATCGGGATCAAGCCTTATCTGGTGGGTTCCTCGTTATCTCTTGTGATGGCTCAGCGTCTGATGCGTAAGATCTGCACGCACTGCAAGACGGATTACAAGCCCACGGAACAAGAGCTGCGCGATTGCGGAATCAGCCCCGAGGAAGCTACTCAGATCCAATTCAAGATCGGAACCGGCTGCGTGCATTGTGACAATACCGGCTTCTCCGGTCGTACCGGTATCTTTGAGATGCTCACCGTCGATGCCGATATCCGGCGCTTGATCTATGAAAGCGGAAACCAGGATATGATCCGCGAATCAGCTCTCAAATCCGGGATGAAACCCCTGCATGAAAAAGCCGTTTCCAAGATGAAACGGGGCATCACCTCCATCCGTGAAGTGATCAAGCTTACTGTCGTAGATTAATTAAAAAAGAATAGAAGGTTCAGCCTATGCCAAATTTTTCTTACATCGTCAAAGATGCCAAAGGCGCAAGAGTCGAGGGGATCATCAAAGCCGATACTCTCGACATGGCTGTTGACAAGCTGGCCAAAGAAGGAAACACCATCATTGCCGTGAAAGCCGCTGCTGAAGGCGCTTTCAAGGGCAAGATGTCCCTCTTTGACAAAGTGATGTTGACCATTTATAAATGGCGCACCGGTGTCTCCCTGAAGACCCTCGTGTTCTTCACGCGGCAGCTTTCCACCATGTTCTCCGCCGGTCTGACCATCGAAAAAGCGATCTCAGATCTGGAACGCATGGAGAAGCAAAAGAAATTCGCCCGTGTCCTGCGCCGGATCTCGGATGACATCCGCAAAGGATTCTCGCTGTCTGAAGCCATGGAACAACATCCGGGTGTCTTCAATCCACTCTATGTGGCCCTGGTTCAGGCTGGTGAAGTTTCAGGTACCCTGCACACAGTGCTCGATGAGCTCTCCGATTATCTGGAGAAGATCGAGGATACTCAGCGCAAGGTGATGTCTGCCATGGCCTACCCGATCTTTGTGTTCGTGTTCCTGATCGTGGTGGTCTGGGGTATGTTCTATTACATTATCCCCCAGTTCCAGGAAGTTTACAACAACTTCAACGCCGATCTGCCAGCCCCCACCGTGATCGCGATCAATATCAGTAACTTTATCCGCAGCAATATCTTCCTCACCATTCTGTTCCTGATCATTGCTGTCGTGGCCTTTTTCCTGGTCTACCTTACCGACCGCGGACGCTTTGTGATGGACAGAGTCAAGCTCAAGATCCCCGTGATCGGTGGCGTGATCAACAACTCCATCATGAGCAAATTCTCGCGTACTTTCAGTATTTTGATGGCTGCCGGTGTGCCCATTATGGACACCATGGAACTCACCGAAAACGTGGTCCAGAATGCTGTGGTCGAGGGTGCTGTCCGCAAGGCAAGGGTGCTGGTGAAAGAGGGTTACGGCGTTGCCAATGCCTTCAAACGCACCGCGATGTTCCCTTCCACCCTCTTGCAGATGCTCTCCACCGGTGAAGAAACCGGAGATATGGATAAACTGCTGGGCAAAGCCGCGCAGTTCTATGAGAAACAGGTGGATTCGGTGATCGACCGCCTCACCTCATTGATCGAACCCCTCCTGATCATTTCCATGGCTGCGGTCGTGGGAACCATCATCGTCGTGATCTACCTGCCGATCTTCGATCTGGGTGAAGCGATGAGCCAGGGATTCAGATAAACCGTTAATAATATCAAGATATACAGCCCGTTGCGAAAGTGACGGGCTTTTTCGTAACATGGCTTTTAAGCTGTTGTACCCGAGGTTTTAACCTCGGAGGACATGATGAACAGGCTGAAGCCTATGTTACAGTAACGAGTGACGGGAGGGACGCCGTTCTGAAGAATCGGCGGGAACTCCGGAGGAGTGATACCCTCATAGCCCGGAGTTTGCGCAATGCACACTGTGATTCATGTGACTATACCCCTAAACCCCCTGAATCCCTGAACCCCAACATCACTGTATCCGAGGCTTTGGGCCTCGGTTACAACAGATTGAAAGTGATGTTACCTTGCCTTTGATCCTCTCCCGGTCTTCCAGGTTTCTTATCGCTGTCTTCTACCTTCTTGAAGCGGTTTGAAAGCGGTTAGCAAGCGGTATGATAGCGGTCAGTCAGGGATATGACCGGCAGGAACACGCGCCGATTCGGAGATCGGCGTCCCTCTCATCACTCATTACTCATCACTCCAAAATTTTCCTTGCCACAATTCCCCCTTGCCGTAGCTTATCACCAGAGGTGAAATTATGACCACAAGTTTTGTCCTGAAACGAATGATCGACACCGAGCTGCATTTCGCGCAGCGCTTTACAAGCATGACCACAAAAGATTGGGGTCTGCTCTTCTGGAATGAAGGCAATAAAACTTCTCACGATTCCAACCATGCCATCATCATCGAACAGCTTGGCGTGGAGGCTACCCTCAAAGAGATCGTCAGTTTTTACAAAGGCAAGGGGATCACACCCCGCATCTATCCGTCTTTGAAAACAGGAGAACTGGCTGCCCTCAGACCGCATTTGGAACGCCATGAATTCAAGATCGAAACCTATCCTGTCAAATACTTTCTGCATCAGGAGCCGAGCAAGATCAGTCCTGCTGCCGGGATCCATTTTGAACGCCTGGTGAAAGTTGATGACATGCTGATGGATATGATCATCGAGGGAGGCGGGGGAGAATGGACGATCAAGGTTGTCCAGCGTCACTTGCTGCATCCGTCATATCATCTACTGGGTGGATTTGTGGATGAGAAACTGGTCTGCGTGGCTTCTGTGAGCACCTTTGGTGGCTATTCCCGGGTTGATGACGTGATGACGCATCCTTATTACCGGGGCAAAGGTTATTCCAGTGCTCTGATCGACCATCTGGTGAAGTATCACAAGGGCATCAGCGACAATTTCCTCTATCTCTACACCCCAATTCCGGTAGCCGCAAGAATCTATGAAAAAGCCGGTTTTGTGGAGATCCCGGAAAGCTTTGAGGGGTGGTCTGCCTATAAAGAATTGAACACTCAATAAGATATTATAAGTCCCCGGAGCCTCCAAGACTCCGGAGCAGGGAAGATCAGATGAAGAATCTGCTCTTTGCGTTTATCTGCCCTTTACTAATGTTGCTTCCGCTTGGGATCAGCGCGGTGCCCGGACGGCAATTGGAGCATAGTGCCAGTCTGCAGGTGCCCTATCAATATGACTGCGCGGATCTGGACCAGAACGCCAACAATCTCTTTTTCACCGTCATCGAAAACGGAGCGGATATCCATACGATCGTGATTCCGCACACAGGGATCACGTTTCCGGACGATCCGCTGTGGAGCAAGGTCTATTGTCATCCCAAACCCGAACTCGTCTTCATCTCCAGCCTGCCCAATGTCTGGAGGATATAGCTTCACAAACCGTGACCGGACCGGATACCTGCAGCGTCTTATTTCAAGGCAGCATCTTCCCTCTTGGTGAAGACTATTTTTATTACGTGACAGGCACGGCGTCAATCCACTGCTACCGTTTGGTAGATCCCTCTGCAGCAGTTGACCCAAACGCTACGCCAATCCCTGCTATTGAGTGTAAGGTAAGTCCCAATCCCTTCAAACAAAGCACCAGCATACTCTATCAGCTCTCCAAAACAGCAGATACGGAGCTGAATATCTATAATCTGAAAGGTCAAAAAGTAAAGACCCTCAGCAAATCCAGGCAGACCCCGGGAGAGCACACAGTGCTCTGGGACGGCCGGGACCAAAATGCTAAACCCTGTGGCACAGGCATCTACTTCCTACAATTGAGCATAGATGGCGAGCTGAGGACTTCCCGGAAGATCATCTTGATAAAGTGACAAGTGACAAGTGACGAGTGACGAGTGACGAGAGGGCACCCGTCACTCGTCACTCGTCACTCGTCACTCCAAAATTAATCCTTGACATAAACTCCGCCTCAGAAATCATGACTAAACCTATCGCGAGGTGGAGCAGTTGGTAGCTCGTCGGGCTCATAACCCGAAGGTCGAAGGTTCGAATCCTTCCCTCGCTACCATTTTTATAAAGAGCTGTCTTTCGCGGATGACTCTTTTTTTTTGTGAATTAGTGGCGGCGTAGCTCAGCTGGTTAGAGCGTCGGAATCATAATCCGCAGGTCCGGGGTCCGAATCCCTGCGCCGCTACCAAATTCTTTCTGCGCCAGTAGCTCAGTTGGATAGAGCAGCAGCCTTCTAAGCTGCGGGTCATGGGTTCGAGTCCCGTCTGGCGTGCCATAATAATCATATTCCAGATCATAGAGTGATATACAGATTTGTGGTGGATGTAGTTCAATGGCAGAGCACCGGATTGTGGTTCCGGGCGTTGGGGGTTCGACTCCCCTCATCCACCCCATATTTTGTTTATCACTTCCAAAAAAAAGCCAGCCCGGGTCACAGGGGAAATATTATGAAAGTTTGTCTCGGAATCGATATCGGTGGATCGCACCTCAAATACGCCCTTGGCAGCCGTGAACTTGGTTTACTCATCTCCTCCTCAATCCCCACTCCTACCAGCGACCTATCCTCATTTAAAGCAGCTTTCAGGCAGATCGTCGAAACTGTCCACAGCTCTCAGCCTGATCACCGGATCTCAGCGATAGGGATCGGGACTCCCGGAACGATCGATCTCGAGCGGGGTCAAATCAGAGGCGTGAATCCCAATCTTCCGTTCTGGACCGGGCAGGATCCCGCCAGCCTTATTCCAAAAGAACTTAGCATCCCCGTCGCCTGCGATAATGATGCCAATCTGATGGCTCTGGCTGAGGCATTTGAATGCGAAGATCAGCAGGCGATCCTGGGGATCACGGTCGGCACCGGAATCGGCTCCGGATTTGTCTATCAAGGCAAGATCTTCCACGGGGGCAGAGGCTTTGCCATGGAACTGGGTCATGTTTGCATGGTGCCGGACGGCGCACTGTGTAACTGTGGTTTACAGGGTTGTCTGGAAGCATACAGTTCACTCTCCGGAATCCGCAAGCGTGCCGCGGCTCTCGACAGGGCTTACGCAAAGCTTGATCCCCTCGCGCTGCTGGAGTTGGCGGGGCGCAATCAAGAGCTGGCAGCATTGATCGAAGAGGGCAGGATCATGCTCTGCAGAGCTCTCTCCAATGCTATCATCACCCTCGATCCGAAGCAGTTGATCATAGGGGGAGGCTGCATGGACGGTGGATTATACTCCATTTCAAGCCTGGAGCATGATATCCGCGCTCTGCTCCCGGAGGTCAATCAGCATCTTGAGGTAAAATCTGCCAAATTGGGCAATCAAGCCGGGGTTTGGGGTGCGATAATGCTGGCAGAAGCACTCATATCTGAAACTTAGGAACGGAACTTGCATATGTATTTGGCAACTATGAAATGGAGATCTACCATGAAAAAGTCAATGTTGATATTGGTCATAATAGGCATTATGCTGTTGGCTGGAAGTCTGTCCGCCAAGAGCTCTCAGCTCCTGCAAGTTTTTGAGATCAGCCCCAATCCCATGGGCAGCTACACGGTCGTCAGCCTCGAATTCCAACAGGATGTAAACGTTTGTGTCTATATCGAAGAACAGGGCGGAGCCATTGTCAAAACCCTTTTCAACGGAGTGGTTGGCAAAGGCATCAACCTCACCTGGGATCGGATCACCGACAGCGGATACTATGCCACCAACGGTCTTTATTCCGTTGTGGTGGCCTATGAGGGGCGTTACACCTCCACAAAGAAGACTCTTATCTTAAAATAAGAAAATCACCCATATATGAGAAATCCCTCCGAAAAAAAGTCCATTCTGGACTTTTTTTCATTTCTGGGGCTCAGCCTCTATGAAGCCACCCATTTGAAGGGTAATCGCCACGTCAGCCTGATGGTTTTGATGCGGCAGATTCTGTTCACAGGCTATGAAGCTTTGCCTCTGATCAGTTTTATCGCTCTGGGCATCGGAGGTCTGGTGATCCTTCAGGGCTACAGTCTGCTTTCCACCTTTGGTCAGGGCAATCTGGTGCATATGATCCTGGTGACTGTTGTGATCAATGAAATGAGCTCTCTGATCACTGCCCTGGTGGTGGTTGCACGCAGCGGAACGGCGATCTCCACCGAGCTGGGTAACATGGTGGTGCACCGGGAGATCGATCTCCTGCGTTCCTTCGGTTTGTCACCGATCAGCTATCTGGTGGTCTCGCGCATTTATGGCGTGATGGCAGCGATGTTGATTTTGACAGCGTATTTCAATATTGTGGCAGTGCTGGGAGGCTGGATGTTTTCCCAGCTTTTCTCCAATATCGAATTCCGGGCTTTTATGAACGGCTTTCTGCTGGAGCTCAAGCTTTCCAGCATCATTGTGAATCTGGTGAAGCCTCTGGTCTTTGGCCTGATCATAGCCCTGGTCTCCAGCTATGAAGGCATGAGCGTGCGGCAGAGCTCCACGGAAGTGCCGCAACGCACTATCAGAGCAGTGGTCAATTCCATAGTTCTGATCATCTTCTCCGATCTGGTGATCACCTGGCTCACCTGGGTATTGGCGTTCAGATGAAGATAATTTTTGACCGGGTTTGCAGTAGCGGAGGCTTGCAGGATCTCTCTTTGGAGCTGCCGGTGGAAAGGGTCTGCGTGATCAATGACAGCACGGAACTGCAAGGCAAAAGGATCTTGAACACCATTATCGGGCTGGATGAGATCATCTCCGGAAGCCTGACTATCGATGGAATCCCCTGGCTCGAGTTTATCTCGCATCAGCCCATGCCCCGGGTCTTTGGTTATGTCTTTGATGAAGCGGTTATGCTCTCCAATCTGAGCCTGCGTGAAAACCTGCTCCTGCCGTATCGGATGCTCAATGACGACAAAGCGGATGACAATTTTGAGACTGAGGTTCAGGATTGGATGAGGCAGTTTGGCTTGTCCCTGGATCTGGCTTCCCGCCCGAATGTGATCCGTCCTCCGGAGCTGAAGCTGCTGGGCTTTATCCGTCCTCTGCTGTTCAGTCCGAGGCTTCTCCTGATCGATAATCCCTATTATCTCTTGAATGAGCCTCAGCGCTGCACCGTGCTGGAGGTTCTGAACCGTTTAAAGAGCAGTCTGCCCCTTCTGATCCTGAGTTCGGACAGCGATTTTAACCGGGGTTTTGCCGCTCAGATCATCAAGATCTGAGCCTCCAAAAAAGAAATTCAACGGTTTTTACAGCAATTACTTGACAAAAATCCAAGCTCCAAATCTATAATGTAGCATTGGGAGAAGAACGTGTATGAATTATAAGATCCAGCACACAAAACAGGTGGTAATCCTATTTGTGGCCTTGCCTCTGGTCATAGTGACCGCGGCTATCGTCATGATCGCGATCAGGCAGAATCTGTTTGAAAAACGCCATACTTTCTACACCACTTTGCAGAATGCCACCGGAGTTTCCACTCAGACCCCCATCCTTTACAAGGGTTATGAGATCGGCAAGGTCAATGAATTCAAGCTGAGCCCCAGAGGAAACATCGAAGTGGAGTTTTACGTGCTGGACAGCTATATTCAGGCTTTGGTAACCCCCTCCGTGGTCCTGCGACAGACCAATCCCGTCACCGGAAAGACCAATCTGGAATACATCCGCGATCCCTTTTCGAGCAAAGCCATGCCCCTCAAATCCCGGATCCCTTCCACGGACTTCCCGGAGGGCAAAGCCCTGCTGAAACAGATATCTCCGGCTCATTCGGATCCCATCTCCGGGATCATCGAAGACGTCAGCAACATGACCAGAGAGTTGGGCAGAGACAACAATCCCGAAGCGGGAGCGCTGTTCCGCACCCTCTACAACGTTGCCAACGCCACCGAAAAGATGGATGCCAGCCTCCTGGAAATGCAGACCATGATCGCTGAACTGAACAAGTTTATGGCCAATATGAACCGCGATAACAACGCCGAGGCGGGGGCTATCTTCCGGATCCTGACCAATGTGGCAGACATCACCACCGCGCTGGAAAGCCAGACCGCGGAGCTGGATCAGATCGTGGGCTCTCTGAACGTGGCTGCCAAAAACTATTCCGATCCGGATAGCCTGATCATCAAGATGATAGATCCCAAGGGCGATGTGCTGATCAAGCCGCTCTCCAATATGCTGGTGACCATGAATGCCAGCCTGAGAGAAGCCCAAAGCCTGCTCCAGGTGGCAAACCGGAACAACCCCGAATTGCTGCTGATCATCACAAACTTAAACGAAACCATGGCTCATGCCCGCAAGACACTGGAAGCCATCAACAACAACCCCATTCTGAGAGGCGGGATCACGCCCACTGCTGCCAAAGCCTCCAATTCCACCATCCGCATGAGTGACTTTCCTGATGAAAAGTAGCCTGATTCTTCTGCTTATCATACTGCTGTTGGGAGCCTGCTCCACCCTGCCCAAACCTGAGCAGCCTCAAGCTAAGGTGAATGCCGACAATACACTCAAGCTGGCTCAGGATTATGAACTGACCGGACGCTATGCCAATTCCATTGACAGCTACACTTTCGCGCAGGAGATCTATCAGAGTTTTGCCGACACCGAGGGAGAGCTCCATGCCCTCTCCGGACTGGCACGCATAGAGCTGGCGCAGGGTGCACCTGAAGCGGCCCAGGAATACCGGGCTCAGATGCAGGATCTGGTGGACCTTGTTGAGCCAGAACTGGCTCCGATCCTTTTGCTCTATGATCTGCACGTCCTCCACCGGCAGAAGGATTATCATCAGATGAGCCATCTGGCAGAGCTTTCCAAAGCCATGAGTCCCAGCCAGAAGATGCAGGTGCTATCCTACGCCGTGCAAGCGGATGCCTATCTCCAAAATGAGGATCACGGCAAGATCAGCGAATTGAAGAAACTGATCAGAAAACAGGCAAAGAAACCGCTGCGTAAACGCCTGATCAACCCCCAGATCATTGCGGAGGCCTATTACTCTCTGGCCTACAACTATTTTACTCACAGTGATTATAAAAACTGTCTGATCTACCTCGAACAGTCTTCCAGGCTGGATTATCTCTATGGAAACTTTGCCAGCCTGGGCTATAGTACCTGGCTGGAAGGCAAGGCCAGAGCGGGTTTGGGGGATAATGTAAGCGCGATCTCACTTTTACTCAAAGCGCGCCAGATCTTTCAATCCGCCTCCAATCTGGAGATGATCAACCAGGTGGATAGCGATCTGGAAGCCTTGAATCCGGGAGGATTAAAATGAATTTGAAGGGAAAACGCGCCCTCGTGATGGGCGTTGCCAACAACTATTCCATTGCTTACGGGATTGCCAAAGCTCTCAGTGATGCCGGAGCGGAGCTGATTCTCACCTATGCTTCTCCGGTGCTGCTCAAACGGGTGCTGCCCATAGCCGAGGAGCTGGGAGCAAAGCATTGCCTGGAATGTGACGTAGCCAAAGACTACAGCATCCGTGAGATGTTCAATTCTGTCTCAAAGCTTTGGGACAGCATAGATTTCCTCGTCCACTCCATTGCCTACGCCCCCCGGGAGGAGCTCAACGCTCCCTTCCATGAATGCAGCCGCAACGGATTCCTGACTGCCATGGACATCAGTGTCTATTCTCTGGTGGCCAGCCTGCGGGAAGCCAAGGCTCTGCTCAAACCGGGTTCCGCGGCTCTCACCCTGTCCTATTACGGAGGGAGCAAGGTTGTTCCGCATTATGGAGTGATGGGTGTGGCCAAAGCCGCTCTGGAAGCCAGTGTGCGCTATCTGGCGCATAGCCTGGGTGAAGACGGAATTCGGGTCAATGCCATCTCCGCGGGTCCGATCAAGACCCTGTCTTCCGCTGTGATCGGAGGTATTGGCCAGATGCAAAAACGCATCGAAAAGAGCGCTCCCCTGGCGCGCAATATCACTCTGGAAGATATTGCCAAAAGCGCTCTGTATTTACTCTCGGACATGTCATCGGGAGTGACCGGCGAAACAGTGTATGTGGATGCCGGAATGAATATTATGGCATATTGACGGGATTATGAAACTATTTACCAACGCCATGCTGCCTACTTCTTCAAACGCGCTGAAGCGGGTGAACGTCCTCTTTGATGAGAAGATCCTCAAGGTCTCCCACGACGAGATCGTAACCGAAGACAGCCCTGAGCTCATCGATCTGGAGGGTGCCATTCTCCTGCCTGGTGCCATCGACACCCACTCTCATCTGCTGGGCAGCCGGGATCCGCATAAGACTCTGAAAGGTTTGACTGCCGATGCTCTCAGAGGTGGATGGACCACCCTTGCTGAGCTGAGCTACCACTATCCTCATCCGATCTACAGCCTGGCTGATCTGAAAGGCAGAAAGGAGCTGATCGAGGGGCATAGCCACGTGGATATGGCGTTTTGGGGTTTTGTGGATATCACGGACTACCCCTATCATGCCGAGGCCGCTCAATTGATCTGGAAGAAAGGAGTGGTGGGCATCGCGCTGATGTCTCCCTCGCCAAATTCTGCCCTGCGGGAAATGACTTTCACCGAGATCCAGGAGCTCTTCATGGATATCTACGAATCGGATACAGCCTTTGCTTTTCAGGGCTGGGATACCGAAGCAAATGCGGAATTCAGCTTTGAAGCCCAGAATTCTGCCATCAAAAAGCTGCTGCGCCGGATGCAGGAAAACCCGATCCATATTCCCAGAGTGGCGTCCTATCCCACCATTGAGTTTATCAATACCATTTCCAAACGCTCAGACATCTCGTTTTCCGTCTCTTGCGCGGATATCATGGCTCTCTATGACGAAACAGCCAATCCGGCAGGTTATAGCCCGGAATTTGAAGGCCTTACTCCGGACGCGAAAGAATATAAAGACCTGATCATGGAACTTGTGCGTACCAACAAGATCTATATGCTGTCAAACAACGCCGGCCAGGCTGAACCCGGAGTGGCAGAGATCTTTCAGGCTGCACCCTCTGAGCTGATGCGGATCAGCTATGTCTGGGTGCTTTCCGAGCTCTGGAAAAAGCGCAAGGTTCCCCTTGCCACCTGCCTCAAGATGCTCTCCGAAAACCCTGCCAAACGCCTGGGTATCTATCCCCTCAAAGGCTCTCTGGATCCGGGAAGTGAAGCAGATTTTGTGATCTACGATCCCGCGGGAGAGACTCCTTATACCAATGGCAATGGAGTTTCCCAGCCTCTGGAAGGCAGGATCAAAGCCGTGTATCTGCGCGGAACAGAAGTTTTTAATGGCAAGAAGACCAGTCCTCCGGCCGGAACCTTCCTCGCCCGTCAAACCAATCCCAAACGCCGGCATAATAAAAGCACCTGGATTTAAAAGGACCCCACTATGATGAACCAATATCTGTCCCATATCCTGACCTCGCTTTCCGCCCACAAAGATCTGAAGTATGTGATCCGTGAAAAGCGCTGGCAGACAGACTTTCTGCGTTTCTACCACAGCCAGACCAATTACAACATCTCCAAGGACAACACCTCGATGGACATGTCCATATATAAAGGCAAGAAATCCTATTCTTTCAGCATCGACAACCCCTCTTTGGAGAAGATCGACGTCGCCTTGGCAGAGGCCATGGGGATCATCGACAAGCTTCCGGACGATCCTGATTTTGTGGATATTGAGACCGATCTCACAACCGCGGAATTCAGAGCCAAACCCAATAACCCGGAGCTGCTTCCGCTTGCCCGCAAGACAGCGATCCTGCAGGATCTGGCAGATGCCGTGAAGCCGCATGATTTCGAGATCTACGGAACCTTCATCTGCAACCACGAAAACTACCGTTTGATCAACAGTAACGGATTGAACAAGGTCTGGCAGGTTTCTCCGATCTATCTCGAGGTCAAAGCCGTGCACAACGTATCCCAGATCACGGTGTTGGAAACCTTTGGCGGAGAGGATTTCAAGCGTTTTGATCCCCAGCATTTCCGCTCCCGGCTGCTGGCTAAGATCCGCTATGCCGGAAACGAAGTGGTGGACGTGGATCCCGGGCACTACGACGTTGTGCTGGCTCCGCGCTGCATTGCCGAGTTTGTGCAATATCTTTCCTATGGCACCAGTGCCCGCGCTCTGGATCAGCATTCCAGCTATTTTGAAGATCAGCTGGGTCAGCAGCTTTTCCCACAGACGATCACGATCACGGACGATCCTCTGGATAACGATCTCATCACCTCGGATTACAACCACGAAGGTCACATCTATAAACCGCTAACCCTGATTGACAAAGGTGTGTTCAAAGCCTTCACCTGCGACAGCTATTATCATCACAAGACCGGCTTGCCCAAGAACGGCAACAGTGCCAGTTGCCTCAAGCTCGCTCCCGGGGATCAGTCTCTGGAAGCCATGCTGGGCAAGATCAAACGCGGTTTATACATCTCCAGTCTGCACTACATGAATTTCATCAATCCCAAGGAGACCTCGCTGACGGGGCTCACCCGGGACGGAACCTTCCTGGTGGAGGATGGCAAGATCACCAAGGTGGTCAATAACCTCCGCTTCACGGAACGCATCGACCGCATCATCAAGAACATCGTGGCTCTGGAAAACCGCAGCGAGACCGTGCCCTTCTCCGATAATTACGAGTTCTTCAGCATCGAATCCGCCAAGGCACCCCATGTCCTGGTCAAAGACTTCAACATCACTTCATCCACCAAAACTATCTAAGGAGCATAAAAATGGAACACTTGATCAAAAGCACCCTCGCCAAATTGAACAGCCCTCAGATAAGTTTTGCCGATATCCGGATCACGAAGACCGATTCCGAAGGGATCTTTTTCCAAAACGGCTTCCTGCGGGATTACAGCAGCTCGATGGATAGCCTCGCGATCGGGATCAGAGTGCTGATCGACGGTTGCTGGGGCTTTGCCGGCAGCCGGAATCTGAGCCCTGAAAACATCGATAAACTGATCGCGAAGGCTAAAAGCAACGCCCTCAGCGGAGCCCTCTTCAGCAAGGAAAAGGTGAGCTTCCCGGCTCTCAAACCCACCCTTGCCAATTATCACCACCAGCCGGAGATCAATCCCTTCAGCATGGATAAAGAAGAAAAGATCGCCTTCATCGGCAAGCTGGCTGACGCCATCAAACCCGCTGGTAAGATCGTCCATTCCTATGTGGGTGGCCAATTCATGCGTCAGGAAAAGTTCTATGCCAACACCGAAGGCTCCTACAGCCGCACTTCTTTCTACAACACTCTGCCCATCATGAGCGTGGTGGCCGCGGATAGCGGACAGATCCAATCCCGCACCTGGCCCGGTCATATGAGCGCGGGCAGAGCGGGTTTTGAGCTCTTCTATGCTCAGAAATTTGAGGAAAACACCGACCGCATCATGCAGGAAGCCACCGATCTGCTTTCCGCTCCCGTGATCACCGAAGACAAAGCGGATATCATCATCGGGAACGGCCATTTGGCACTGCAACTGCATGAAAGCGTGGGACATGCCACGGAAGCTGACCGCATTTTCGGCATGGAGATCTCCTATGCCGGCAAGACCTTTGTGAAACCTTCCATGCTCGGAAACTACCAATATGGCTCCCCGCTGGTCAATATCTACAGCGACAGCACCGATCCCAAGGGGCTGGGCTATCACCCGCTCGATGATGAAGGAGTTCCCGGCAAAAAAGCTGATATCATCAAAAACGGTATTCTCGTAGACCAGCAGACCTCCCGGCAGATCGCGCACAAGCTGGGTTTGGAACCCTCTTCCAATATGAAGGCGTCCTTTGCGGATGATTTCCCCCTGGTGCGGATGACCAATTTCTGTCTGGCACCCGGGAAAGGCAGTCTGGACCAATTGATCGCCTCCACCGAACACGGCTATCTCCTCGATTTTACCAAAACCTGGTCTATCGACGACAACCGCAACAACTTCCAGTTTACCACCGAGATCGGCTATAAGATCGAAAACGGCAAACTCACCGGGATCGTCAAAGAACCCACCTATTTCGGGATCACCAAAGATTTCTGGAATAGCTGCGATGCCATCTGCGGTCCGGAAGAATGGGCCTATCATAGCACCTTCCATTGCGGTAAAGGTGAGCCCGGACAGGTGATGCAACTCTCCCACGGAGTCGCCCCGGCCAGATTTAAGAATATAAATGTCAGTGTGAAAATGTGATTTAAAGTAATGAGTGATGAGTAATGAGTAAAGAGTGCTGACGCCTTCTTCGAGCCTACAGGCGTTTTGCAACACCATTCGTAAACTAAAAAATGAGCGTCAGCACTCATAACTCATCACTAATCACTCATCACTCCAAAAGAAGGAGCCTATGAAAGCTTTACTGTCCATCTGCCTCATTCTGCTGCTGGCAAGCAGCTTGCCTGCTCTGCAATTTGCCAAATGGCACACCTCAATGGGTGATTTTACCTGCAAACTCTATGATGATCTTTGTCCGATCACAGCCGGGAATTTTATCAGCCTCACCAATTCCGGATTTTATAACAATCTGATCTTCCACCGGGTGGTGGCAGGCTTTGTGATCCAGGATGGAGATCCTTTGGGCACCGGCTATGGCGGACCCGGCTATACCATTCCGGATGAATTTATCCCCGGTTTACATCACGATTCTGCAGGGGTGATCGCCATGGCGCACACTTCTGCACCCAATTCTGCCGGTTCACAATACTACATCACGCTCGCTCCGGCTTCCCATCTGGACGGAGCTTATGCCATCTTTGGCAAGGTTATCGAGGGTCTGGATACCGTGCTGGCCATCGGGCAGGTTCCCACCAACGCCAATGGACTGCCCCTCACTCCGGTCAATATCATCACGCTCTCCATGATCGATCTGGATCTGGGGATTCTCACTCCGCCTTTGGAGGGAGTGGTCCCGGGAGATACCGTCCAGCCTACCATGTTCATCGTGGAAGCCAGCTCCATCAGTGGAACTCACAGCTTTGCCTGGTATGTGGATGGAACTTTGCAGAGCGGTCAGAGCGATTTTATCTTCGAGACCAGCTTCCCCACAGCGGGAGCGCACACGGTTCGCTGCACCGTCAGCCAGGGTGATTTCCATTATAATCTCGATTGGAATGTCCAGTCCGGTTCAGCCCTTGGTGATCCGGTCAATTCCCCTGCCGCGCTCAAGCTCTCTGCCTCGCCAAATCCTTTTTCCGGAGAGCTGAAGCTCAGCTTTGAAAGCAGCAGCAAAGAGCCGGTCCGTATCGATATCTTCGATCTCAAAGGCAGATCGATCCGCACTGAACAGGCTATCACCCCAGACCAGGGCAGCAATTCCTGGCTCTGGGACGGCAAGGATTCCTCCGGACGCAAGCTGGACAACGGAATCTATCTGATCAAACTGAGCAGCGGAGATCAGCAGAGCTTCCTCAAGGCTACGTTGCTGAATTGAGCTTTTTTTTGCAGACAACTCATGTGAAAAGGATTCGATATAGCTCATGAAAGCTTGCCTTGTGGTAGTGATATCATTGCTGATATTTATCCCACTGATTGCCCAAACTGACAATCTGGGATTCATCGCAGGTAGTGTTTTTAGTGATGACGGCGTCGCGTTAAAATATGCCAATATCTCATTCTTTGAGGGAAGCAAACGTGTTACCGGAACCCAAACCGATGGCGAGGGCAGGTTTAAAGCCCGTATCCCAGCCGGAACGTATGAATATCGGGTATCGCTGATTGGGTATAATATGATTGACTCTCTCTATGTCACAGTCGAAGCAGGGCAAACCACTACTCTTCCACTTATCCACCTTATTAACAATAAAGGGATATACTTTGATCATCCCTACAGCCTCAAGCGGGGCTGGATATTTATCGAAGTAACCGATGTAAACGAAGTTAATATAGTCAACGCAATTTGCACCATCTATTTAGATTCTGTAAAAGTAGCAACTTGTCAGCCCGGTATAACAGGTAGTTTAATCAAGAATTTACTGCCGGGTAAATACACGGTCAGGGTTAACCTGGAAGGCTATCGTCCCGTATGGTACTATGATATCCCTATTGAGATTGGGAAGACTTGTGGACTGAATGCCATTCTGAAACCTCAAGGCAAACATAAGAATTCAAAACCTATCCTTCGTAAATACAAGAAAAGCAAGACTCAAGATCAGATCCCCGAATTTGGATCATAAGTAACGTTTAGTTCTTGGCAAAGATACAGGTGCATAAATTACGCTGATCTAATATTGGGTTTGTCTGGGACATTGGTGTAGATTTCTGGGACCCGTATTGTGGTGATAGGAATTGCAGATTTTACTGTGTCGTCCCCATGGGACTCAAATTGGGCTTACGGGTGCGGGATGCTATCTAAAATGCCGTCCCGATTGGACTCATAAATTACTGTGGAGCAGCATGATAGCTATCTAAAATGTCGTCCCTGTGGGGCTCTGGACGAACAAATCCACCTGTTGTTTACTCTCCTATTTGAGCTCGTTCATCACACCTCGATCAAGCCTTAATCAAGCGTTAACTATTAAGGCTTGATTAAGGGGGGATTAAGATGTGATTGACGCTCTCTAATAGGGAGGGTATTGGGAAGCCAAAATACTCTCTTTGTAACTCCTTGCTAATGAGATAGATAGGTGGGTTGGGGGTGCCGATCTCCGAATCGGCACGTGGGGAATCGGAGTTCCCCACCCCTGAGACAGCGATCTGAAGAATCGGCACGTGGGGAATCGGAGTTCCCCACCCCACCCCACCCCAAATACATACTTGACAGTATATTTGATTCAATTAATGGTGATTTATATGGTTTTAGCAAGACAGGCGTCATGATGTTTACAGACCCAAAGAATCTAGAAAGGAGGTTCAGATGAGGCCAGCCTATTATTTAGTGCTGCTATTTGTTATCACAATTTCGGCACTAAATGCGCTAAACAACTTGAATGTAATAGCGGAATTTCAAGGTGAACATCACTATTCGGGATTTGGGCATGCTATTGAAAGTTTGGATTTCAACCATGATGGCTTTATGGATCTCGTTGTACTTTCAGGATCTTTTGGATATCAAGTGGGGGTTGGAGGTTCCCGAGGGAAAGTATATATCTATTACGGAGGACCAAATTTCGGCTCCAATACAACTGCCTCAGTAACTCTTGAAGGTAATCTTGATACTGGAGATATACGGAGAATATTAAGTATATTCAATGTGGGAGATATAAACGGAGACGGTTTTGATGATCTATGTATTTATAGCTATACTCCCCAGCCCAGTCATGATGATAGAAAGCTCAACTTCTTTTTCGGAGGGACAAACAGCCTGGACAATCCGGATCTTGTTGTTACATTCCCATACTATGCAGAGATTCCGTGTATTAATAAGATGGGAGATATCGATGGGGATGGTTTTGGCGAAGTCGGAATTCATTATGCTTTAAGTCAACTTGTTATCATGAAGTATGTTATTATATGGGGAGGAGACTTTGTCCAGAACGTTGTCCTAGAATGTCCTTACAACACAGCTTTGAGCTCAATCTCCGGCATAGGTGATATTGATGGAGATGCTTATGAAGATTTTGCCTTTGGTTTTACCAATCCGGATCCCGATATTGGCTATCATATGATCAGGATTTATCATGGAAACCCCATGCGTGATCTCAGCAATCCGGATATCATGATTCAAACACAAGAGCCCATTACCAAACATAGCAGACCGATTGGAGATGTAAATGGGGATGGCTATGATGACTTCATGGGCTATTACTCAAACGCGGGCATGCATGCCTGGCTGGGAGGATTAGTCATAGATTACCAAACACCCAGTTTCAATTTCACCCCCGGCTGGAGTGGGGATGAGACCTCAAGATGCCTTAAATATGGAGATCTGAATGGAGATGGTTTTGATGATGTAGTTGGTACGAATTATCACCAAAGAAAATTCTCAGTCTGGATGGGTTCAGAGCAGATGAATGGCATCTCAGATTTTATCTCTCCGGAATCACCCTACGATAATTTCGGTTTTGGCATTGCTACCGGAGATTTCAATGCAGACGGCCTATGCGATCTTGCTATAGCAGCCCATAAACCTGAGCCTGACTCATATGAGCCCAACTTTCCCGGATACCTTTGGGTTTATGGGGGGAATGCCCAGCTCCAGGATACCACGGTTGGTATTGATGACCCAATAGTGCCTCCTCTGGGATCGGGTGAATGGAGCATAAATGTCTATCCGAATCCCAGTTGGATAAGTAGCGGCAATGTTAATATTGCTCTGGAAGGCAAATCATATTCCCACCCAGGAAGATATTCTTACAAGCTCTTCAATCTCCGCGGTCAAGAGATTCAAGCCGGAACAATCAGCTCCCAGGAAATCAACAAAAGGTCTTTCAGTATAGATTCACACGGATTAAGCGCAGGGATTTATCATATGATGGTGCTGATTGAAGGCAAACAAACCTTTACAAAACGGATAGTGCTCTACTGAAACAGTAAAGATAGAGCTGCTGTAAAGTGTTTAACGCTTAGGTATACAAGGAGCCAAGATGAAGGTTATAGTATTAGTACTGATGTTGCTCATTTCAACGTCAATCTATTGCTATGAGATACCTATCGGCTCATTTATGCCCAAAGGCTTTTTCTGCGATGATCTTGACAGAGATGGAGATGTAGATTTATTGGTGATAGCGCAGAATTCTAATGTGCACATATTACGCAATAACGGTGATGGCACTTTTAGTAACACGACGTCACTACCGGTTGGGAAAACAAAATCATTTACACAGAAGTTGTATGATTTTAACAATGATGGTTGGACTGATATAGACGGCTTTTCTACCACAACCGATGAATATGGGAACACACAAACCATACTTCGCATTTATTTAAACAGTGCCGGGGTCTTTAACGAAAATGTTTATATAGACTTGTCTACTATGCCACAAATGAATTCAGGTTGGGTTCTCTATGGTGATTGGAATGGTGATGCTTATACTGATGTTCTGGTTTGGGATGATGACATGTATTATCTGGTTCTGAATAACAGTGGGGTGTCTTTTACTATAACTGGTGAAACTTTAGCCGGAGTGGGGTGGGGAGGATTTAGGGACATGGATTCTGATGGAACCGACGAATTGTTTCTTTCAACTTCAGAAGGGCTACGTGTTTATAAGTATCCCAATCTTATCAGTCCGTTTCTTGTTTTTCCCAATAATGGATACTTCAGAACTGTAGAAACTGAAGACATGGATCGTGATGGAGACTTGGATATCTTTATCTCGTTTTGTGACGGCAGCACATACTCCAGCGTATGCATCTATGAGAATATCGGCAATTATAATTATCAGGCTCATAATAACATCTATCATGATAACCGGGATTTAGACAGGGTATTGTTAAGGGATGTAACCAACGATCAATATCCGGATGTAGTCAACTACACTTATGTATCACCTTATAATCCTGTTGGCTTTGATTATCCTTTCAGCCTCTTCTACCTCCTCCCGATTAGTATGCCCAATTGCAATATTTATGTTGAGTATTCTGGATTCGATTACGTAGATGTTGACAATAACGGCTTTCTTGATTTTGTCTTAGTTTGGGAGCAAGCGGGAGCACGGCTCAGGGTGTATTACAATGATGGCATGGGTAACTTCCTGGATATTCCGGTCGTATCAAATGAAGATGAGCTAGTCCCCAATCCAGAGATATGTTTATCGGTATATCCAAATCCTTTTACCGAAAAAGTGAAGATCGAATACACTCCCTGCACAACAGGAGAGATGGTGTTGAACATCTATAACGTAAAGGGGCAAATCGTGCGATCTTACCGTGAATCAGCCAGGGCTGGTGAACTGCAATGTATCCAATGGGATGGAAATGATGATCATGGCAGAAGTGTTTCGAAAGGGGTCTATATGTGCCGTATCAATGTGCCAAACAGCAAACAAATGTTCCAAAGAATTATCAAATTCTAGAAAAGATGCACAAGAATGGAAGGTTTAAATTGACACACCAGATTCTTCTTGCAATAAATGGGCAAACTCAGGGATAAAGGAACAATGAAAAAATATGTGATACAGCTCATTCTGCTGCTGTTAGTGATGTTGCCATTAATGGGGATACCCTATGAAAAAACGGAAGAGTATGCTCGAAAACAAGAAATTCTTAACGAAAGAGCTACCAGATTTAGAGCCGAAACCGGCTTTGATGGCTACATAAGTTATAACCACAACACTATGAAATTTAGTACTTTCCGGGGGAATTACCAAGATATAACAGTAACTGCTCCTCAAGATACGGTATTCATGAATCATGTTTATGGGCAGGTTTTTGCAAAGATCAGGCCCTACATCTCAGCACGGGAAGGGCAGCTTTCAGAGCAGAAAATCACACAATCAAATATGAAAGAATGGATACAAAAGGTTAATGGATATAGCATTCATCCCGGTGGATCTTTGCGGATAAGGTATAATCTTCCAACCAAGGAATTTGTTATCATCGATAATACTGTAGATATTCCCAATGAACCTATCCCTATAAATATAAGCAAGGAAGAGGCTAAGCAACGGATTCTCTCAGAATATTATAGATCAGAGGAGTATAAAAATGAAGCTTGGTCTGTTGCAAACTATAACCCTGTAATTAGATATTTCTCATTCCAAGTCGATGGAAAAGATATGCCTTATCAACTTTGTTGGAAAATGGGCTTTCAATTTGCTGTTTACTACATAAACGTTGAAACATGCGAATTGTATCACCACCCGGCTAAAGTAATTCATTAGAAAATCCCAGGCGAATGAACTCACACTTCGAGTAGAATGCGCACCGGAAAGATCATAGAAATTCATTGTCAATGCGGTTTTCTGCTTTTCCGCTATTTCAAGGCGGGGAAGGGGAGGCTGATCAAATGTCTGATTCCCAGGCTATCAGAGGATTTCGTGGGGCTAAAGGGTGCTGCCACAGCTTCCAAACCCCGCTGTCCTTCCTGTGATAAGGAATTGGGTATAATCCAGATGGTTCATGGGGAGCCTGCCCTCAAACTCAATCAGGGAACGATCCGGGGCATCAGGATCTAAAGAACGGAATTTGCTTGACAGCAGAGGCCTCCCGGAAAAGATGGATCGAAATTGATAGTGTGCATCTTTAGCTCAGTTGGTAGAGCAACTGACTCTTAATCAGTGGGTCCGGGGTTCGAATCCCCGAAGATGTACCAATTTTTATGATAAATTTGCCGGGGACGGTGCTGTGCTTCAATGCCAATGCCCCTTGCTTGTGATATAGAATCGCGGTAATTTGCTCTTTGCTTCGCGTTAAAAATGTGCTAAAGTGCGGTGTTTTGAAAGACGGCCGGCTTTATGCAGGTCGTCTTTTTTTCATTAAGTGACAAGTAACGAGTGACGAGTGACGAGAGTCGCTCCCTCTTGTCACTCGTTACTCGTCATTCGTCACTTACAAAAGTTAATAGGTTAATGGGTTAATGAGTTAATATCGCCCGGCTCGAAGCAGGCGTTAGCACTCATCACTCATTACTCATCACTCATCACTCGTATACAAAGGAGTATAAATGACAGCATTACATGCAGATACAAAGAATGTGAAAAGCAGCTTCGTCTTCAGTTCGGAGTCTGTATCCGAGGGGCATCCGGATAAGGTTTGTGACCAGATCTCCGATGCCATTCTCGACGCTTACTTACGAGAAGATCCCAGGTCCAGAGTTGCTGTGGAAACCATGGCAACCACCAACCGGGTGATCATTTCCGGGGAAGTGGCATCCACTGCTCAGCTGCACAGCGAGCAAATTGCTCGCGAAGTGATCCGCAACATCGGTTATACCACGCCAAATGAAGGTTTTGACGAGGGTTGCACGATAGAAAACTATCTTCACAAACAGACCGGTGAGCTCAATGACAACCAGGGTGCCGGAGATCAGGGCCTGATGTTTGGCTATGCCTGCACGCAGACTCTCCAGCTGATGCCGATCCCGATCGTGATGGCGCACAAGCTCTTGCAAGAGCTTACCCGCCTGCGTAAAAACGGTGAGATCCAAAAGCTGCTGCCCGATGCCAAGAGTCAGGTCAGCTTCAAATTCCACGATCGCATGCCGGTCGACCTGCGCTCCCTGGTCATCTCCACCAATCACCTGCAAATGAGCAAAGCCGAATTTGCCCAGATGCAACGCGTGATCCGCGAAATGGTGGTGGAACCCGTGATCGAGCAGATCGAGCAGGAAAGCATCCACGAATTTAAGACCCGGGATTGCGCGGTTCAGATCAATCCGCTGGGCATGTGGGAACATGGCGGACCCGCTGCTGATACGGGATTGACCGGACGCAAGATCATTGTGGATACCTATGGCGGCTGGGCTCAGCACGGGGGAGGAGCCTTCTCCGGAAAGGATGCCACCAAGGTGGATCGCAGTGCGGCTTATATGGCACGTCATATTGCCAAGAGCGTGGTGGGCAGCGGGCTTGCCAAAGAATGCCTGATCCAGTTCGGTTTCATCATCGGTGAAGAACGCCCCGTTTCCCTGATGGTGGATACCTTTGCCAGCGGGATCATGCCCGATTCCGAGATCGAAAAGATCGTGGTCAACAGTTTTGACTTGACAGTAAAGGGAATCATCGACTACCTTGACCTCAGGACTCCGGTCTATCTCTCCACCGCGGCCTATGGTCACTTTGGCAGAGACGATGTGGATTTTAGCTGGGAGAAAGTAAAAAAACTGATATGAAGCTCTACGAAAGCCTTTTACACGCTGATCCGTTCTTTCTGATCGCGGGACCCTGTGTGGTGGAAGATGACGAAACCATGTCCCAGATTGCCTCGACTTTGGTGAATCTGGCTCAGAGGCTGGGATTGATCCTTATCTTCAAGGCTTCCTATAAAAAGGCAAATCGCTCATCTGAAACGTCTTACAGCGGCCCCGGCACTCAGGAAGGGCTGAAGATCCTCTCGCGCTTGAAGGCAGAATTTGGCTTTCCGGTGCTCACGGATATCCACGAATGCGCGGACGCGGAAGAAGCCGCAGAGGTCTGTGATATCCTGCAGATCCCTGCTTTTCTCAGCCGGCAGACCGAGCTCATCCATGCCGCTGCCAGAACCGGGAAGATCATCAATATCAAGAAAGGCCAGTTCATGGCTCCGGAGGATATGCGGCCCGCGGTTGACAAAATCCATACCACCGGCAACCGCCGGGTGATGCTGACCGAGCGCGGCGCGAGTTTCGGGTACCACAATCTGGTCGTGGATATGCGGTCGTTGATCCAGATGGCCGAGATCGGCTGTCCGGTGATTTTCGATGCCACCCATTCCGTGCAGTTGCCGAGCGGCCAGGGTGGTGTCTCGGGCGGCCGGCGTGAATTCATCTTCCCGCTGGCCCGGGCGGCGGCAGCGGTTGGTATTCAGGGACTTTTCCTGGAAGTGCATCCGGATCCGGACAAGGCGCTTTCCGACGGTCCAAACTCATTATCCCTGAAAGAACTGAAACCTGTGCTGAAAAAAATCAAGGCGCTCTATGAGCTTGGCAGCTAAGGCGCAAAAGATCAAGGCGATAATTCTGGATGTCGATGGCGTCCTGACCGATGGCCAGATTGGTTTCGGCCTGCCCGAAGGTGAAATCAAGTTTTTCGACGTCAAGGACGGCCATGCCCTCAAACTGCTGCGGCGGGCGGGATTGCAGGTGGGCCTGCTCTCCGGCCGCCGGTCTGCCGCCCAAATCCAGCTCGCCGCGGAACTGGAGCTGGATTTCTGCCTGGAAGGTGAAAAGGACAAAGCTGCCGGTTGGCTCCGGCTCCTGAAAGAGCGCGGCCTGCAGCCGGAAGAATGCCTGTATGTCGGCGATGACCTGGTGGATCTGCCCGTGCTGCACCTGGCGGGCGTGGGCGTGGCGGTGGCCGATGCGGTGCCGGAAGTCAAAGCCGCCGCAACCTGGACTACCGTTGCTCCGGGCGGCCACGGGGCGGTCCGGGAAGTCGTGGTCTGGCTGTTGCAGCAGCAGGGCAAATGGGCGGCGGTAACGGAGCGTTATGTTAAGTCGTAAGCAAGGTTGCAGAAGCTGATGCTCAAATTCATGGCCATCCCTCTGACGGTACTGCTGCTGATGGTTTCGGCGCCGGAACTCCCGGCCCGGAACGATATCGGCACCGCCGAGAATGCCCGGATGACCCTGGAAAATTTTGAAATGCGGGGGAT
>JAKLEY010000129.1 GCA_022711455.1 Candidatus Cloacimonadota bacterium | reverse complement strand
TGAAGACCCTGCTGTCCAATTCCGAGCTCGGCTCCGGAAAACACAGCGTGATCTGGGATGGCCTGGATGATAATGGCAGAAGCGTGAGCAGCGGAATCTATTTCTGCCGCCTCAGCAGCGGATCCACCCAAGCTACCAGAAAGATGCTGCTGGCAAAATAATACACCTTACCCCTTGAGAGCAATGCCCCGGTTGGTTTTATCGCCGGGGCTTTGTATTTTTGGGGGGGATGCTGTCGCTGTGAGAGCTGTCGCTGTGAGAGCTTCGCTGGTTAGAGCCTTCGGCTGGTTAGAGCAGTTCCTGCTGGTTAGAGCATGCGGCTGGTTAGAGCTTCGCTGGTGAGCCCTGTAGCGTCGGATTCCGATCCGGCGCCTCTGTGTCCCCTGGGGCTGGGGATCTCCTGGTCCCCAGGCTCTGTGTCCTTTTGTAGCGTCGGATTCCGATCCGGCGCCTCTGTGTCCCCTGGGGCTGGGGATCTCCTAGTCACCAGATCTCTGTGTCCTTTTGTAGCGTCGGATTCCGATCCGGAGGCTCTGTGTCCTCTGGGGCTGGGGATCTCCCGGTCACCAGATCTCTGTGTCCTTTTGTAGCGTCGGATTCCGATCCGGCGCCTCTGTGTCCTCTGGGGCTGGGGATCTCCCGGTCCCCAGATCTCTGTGTCCTTTTGTAGCGTCGGATTCCGATCCGGCGACTCTGTTTCCTCTGGGGCTGGGGATCTCCAGGTCCCCAGGCTCTGTGTCCTTTTGTAGCGTCGGATTCCGATCCGGCGCCTCTGTTTCCTCTGGGGCTGGGGATCTCCAGGTCCCCAGGCTCTGTGTCCTCTTTTTTCTACTCCCAATATGTTCCGCGGTCTCTCCGGAGTGTCGCATTCGTGAAGCGACAAACCACGCTCCCGAAGCGATCATAGGCCTCGCTGCCATTACATCATGGATAGATTCGTGCCTGAGCAGCATCGGCGTGCTGCTCTACGATAGGGTTTTGGTTGTCATGGGTATCGTTAGAGCAGAACACCGTTTCTGCTCAAGTCGTAATCTCGTATCGGTCGGATCAGAATCCGACCCTCCAGGAAATCTCATTACCTTCTTTCCTCTTTGACTCTTTTTTTATAACCCCCCCCCCACGCGCCGAATCGGAATCGACGCTACCACGATAAACCCTCAAACACCAAAACCTTAAACCCCAAATATCCCCTTTTTCCCTTTTTCTGCGTTCCACCCCTTTCTTATCCTGAAAATCCTGTCATCCAGTCATCTGCGTTCTATTTTTTCAAAGCCCCATGCGCCGGATAGGAATCCGACGCTACAACCTTAAAACCTTAAAACTTATTTCCCTGATCCCATCTCACAGCACCCTGAATTCCACCCGGCGGTTCTTTTGTCTGAGGGCTTCTGTGCTGTTGTCGTTCAGGGGTTTGGATTCTCCGTGGCCGATCCATTTGAGGCGCTGAGAGGGTATTCCGCGCTTGATCAGATAGTCCACCACAGCTTTGGCCCGTTTGCGGGAAAGCTCGAGGTTATAGTCATCCTTGCCATCGCTGCTGGTGTGGCCGGAAATCTCCACCTGAATGCCGGAATTGTCCAGGAGAGTATTGACGGCATTATCGAGTGAAGGCAGCGAAGAGCTCAGGATCACATCGCTATTATATTCAAACAGAATGTTTTCCAGGATCACGGTGGTCTGGGTATCCAGTTTGCTGAGCGCGATATCGTGTTGGAGGACGGTCTCACCGGATTTGGGTGTAAGCACATGATAGTGGCGGAAATAGCCAGGCGGGGACATTTCTATGGTATAGGAAGCTGCCCCAGGCACTGTGATCTGATAATTGCCGGATCCATCCAGGCTGGCCCAGACACGACGCAAAACCCCGTCTTTCTGATAGCTGATTTCCAGTTCATAGCCCGCAGGAGAGGGCAATCCCGTTACTTTGCCCCTGATCCGGATTTCCGGCAAAACGTCTTTACCCTTGGTGAGATAACCTGAGGATCTGCTCACCCACTGCCTTCCCTCAGATCCTGAAGCTGAGACATAGTATCCATCGGTTTCCGGATATTCGGCATAAACCGAATAGATCCCGGGTTTATGCTTCCGTCCCCGATCGCTCGCCAGTAAAGACTCGGTGGAGTATCTCATCCTGGCATAGCGCAGCTCGTTGTGCCGTGAATTGATGGGAACCCCCAGGTTTTGGGGCAGGGAGAGAGCCATGGTGCCAGCGTCGATGAGGGCTGCCCGATAGATATCGGATCCCCCAAAGCCAAGCGGAGCGTCCGAAGTGTAAAAGATGTCCTGCCCATCCCAATCCAGATAAGGAGCAGTCTCATTATAGGCAGAATTGACCCCCGCTCCCAGGTTTTGAGGAGTGCTCCAAACGCCATCGCGAAGCACGCTGAAATATAGGTCAAAACCACCATAGCCACCCGGACGGTCTGAGCTGAATAGCAACAGCCAGTCGTCATGAATCCAGGGATCAATATCCTCAGCGCTGCTGTTCAAAGGAGTGACCGAGACGGGTTTCTGCCACTTTGAGCCCAAGAGTTGGCTGCTATAGATATCCCGATCCAGGCTGATTTTTGCGTAGGTCCCAGCCAGCCATGCCATTGATCCGTCCGTGGAAAATGAACCCAGGGCTTCGTCATTGGAGCTGCTGAGCTCTGAGACCAGACTGGGATTGCCCCACTGGTTGTTGATGCGCGGAGCACGATAGATATCAGCCTGCGGCAGATCCTCCTGAAAAGATGTAGCGGTGAAATAGAGCCACTGGCCATCCGGGCTCACCACAAAGTTACTTTCCCCACTGGGAGTGGAAAAGCGCTCCGGCAGGGCTTCGATCCTGCTGCTGAGGATGATCCTGCTCTGATCTTCCAGGATCCTGAGATATCGCTGGGCCTCGCTTCGATAGAGGGAATCACCGCTATCCAGATATTTCTGAAGCCAATGCAGGGCCGTGCTGTGATGCTGCTCACCCAGCTCCAGATAGTTGAGGGCAATGAGCCAATAGAGCTGTGCTTCGTGGCCGGGATCGCTAAGCACCGCGGCTTCCAGGACCTCCAGCGCTTGCTGATAGTTATCCTGTTCATAGGCAGATGTGGCCCTGGGGATGATGTCTGAGGATCCGGATCCCTCGATTGCCAGCACGAAATCGTCCACAAAGTGATAATTGCCGGTCCACCAACCCCAGCTATTCATGTGGATTTCCAAAAAGCGTTCGCTGGCTTTGGAAACTCCCACGGCGATGGAAACCTTGAGCTCGCCGTTCACGTAATAATCCAGAATCCCGCTCTGGGTATTGTAAGCTATCTTTTCGTTGAACCATTTATCCCAGATCCCGGTGAAGGGCTGAGACCCCTGCAACTTGGGGGTTTTGTAGATGTGGGGATTGGTGCCGTTATAGGTAACATAGACGCCATAGCAGGAATGATGCCCAGTGGCTGCATAGGACATATTGGCATAATGGATGCCAAAATAGGGCAGATCATCCAGATGGAAAGTGAGGGAGGGCAGCGAATATTCATTGGTATGGTGGATCATGGCTCTGCGGGTGAGGGTGAAGCTGCTTGCCCTGCCCAGCGGAATCCTGGCAGTCTTGACCACACCACCTTGATCGGTGACGCTTTGGGTGATCCTGAGAATGCCATCATCTTCCTCAACCCTGTTTCCTGATATCTTCCAGGCCTGGGAATTGATGATCCCGTCATTGAAGTCATCGGCAAAGATGACGGTACTGGCAGATTCTGGTTTCGGGGTCAGCACATTTGTATAAGCAATGCCAGGCTCTGGTTCCCCTGAGGTTTCCAGCAGTGATAGGTCATCCAGGTCCACCGACCCGGATGATTCATAGTCAAAGTAAACGGCAAACATGGGTTCCGAGTCTTTGGGGAAAGTGGATGTGCAATCGAAATAAGTGGTCAAGCTATGCCAGGCATTGTCGTTGATAATATCCTGACCTTCCAAACTGGGATTGATGTCGGTAGAATGCCAAATCAACTGGGGATCTCCAAAACGGACCCTGAGGTTAGGCACCTTTTGGGGGCTGTTCACCCGGTAGCGCAAGCTGATTTTATATTTCTTGCCGGAAATCAGGAGGGAACGCACGTTTTGACCGATGGCATTCCAATCCCCGGTGCCTTGATGGGATAGCCTGAGGTATTTGTTGCCATTTTCGTCGATGATGCTGCTTTTGGCTTGGCTGGTATAGTTTTCCACTATCCAGCCTGCTGAGTCGTTCGAGAAATTTCCGTTGATCAGAAGCTCCTTGCCCACTGCTATTTCCTTTGGGGTTTTAACATTCACTGCCGGGGTCTCTATTGCCTCCAGTTGGGGATCATTTTCCCTAATGGTCATATATTGATTGGCTTTGATGTTATAAAGTCTGGAAGTGGTCTTTGAGACTGGCCAGAAGATGATCAGGCTATCCACTTTTGTGCGGCTCCCCAGGCCAAAGTGAGCGATCCTGTTCACCGTGTTGAGGTTGCAACTGATCTCCCGGCTTTGGCTTCCGATCCTGATTCGGGCACCAATTGCATCGCGATTGGAGCTGCTTCCTTCCAGACGCAAGCCCAGCCAGCTATTGCCGTTATTCAGGTCGTTGCGGTAGAGCTTGCTAACGTTTCCTTTGGAGGATGTGCCTGAAATGCATAGGTCCAGGTCGCCGTCCCCATCATAATCCACAAAGCCGGCAGAGCCTCTTTTCACATTCACAAAGGGAGTCTCCTGCAGGATGAAGCCACCCTTGCCGTCGTTGCGGTAGAGCTCGGTGTGGGGTTGGTCGCTGCCATCGCATCCGTTTGCCAGGATATCCAAAAATCCATCGTTGTCATAATCCCCCCAGGCCAAAGAGGGATTTCCCAGAGGAGTGAGTCTGGCTTTGATATCGATGAAGCTGCCCGCGTCGTTACGATAGATTCTGGTGGTCCTGGTGCTGCCGGTGAAGCCTGCAATTAGCAAGTCCGGATCACCATCATTGTCATAATCTGCCCAACTCACGCTGGAGTTTGCTCCCACATTCACGATGCCGGTTTGCTGTTCTTGAAAGCTTCCTGCGTCGTTCCGATAGAGCCTGGTGCTCTGTCCATTGCGGTTTTTGCCGGTGATGATCAAATCCTGATCTCCGTCGCCATCATAATCAGCCCAAGCCAGAGCGCCTTCGCTCACACCCACCAATGGGGCTTTGATGGCCGTGAAGTTGCCAGACTGGTTGGCGTAGATCATCGCGTAATAAGACGATCCATCATCTCCGATGAGGGCCAGGTCCAAGTCGCCATCATTGTCATAATCTGCCCAGGCGGCGCAGGAATTGGTGAGCGGCTTCAAGCCATGTTCTTTGCGGGTGAAGATGCCGCCGTTGTTTTGCCAGATCTGGGTATAGCGGTTGTGATTCCAGTGTTGGCCTGTGATCAGGATGTCCTGGTCGCCATCGTTGTCATAATCCGCCCACAGGCCGATGCCTCTGTCCAATACCTGAAATGCGTGGTTGGTAGGGGTCAATTTGCCTGCCACGTTGTGATAGATCCGGGTGAGGCAATCGTTGTCGTTATACCCGGTTAAAAGCAGGTCCAGATCTCCGTTCAGATCATAATCAGCCCAGGACATGGAGCTTTGATAGAGTCCTGGCAGCCCTGCCTGCACTTCTGTGAATGTGGCCTGGGTTCCGCTAAAAATGGGAATCATGACGCTCAGCAAGGTGAGCACGGCGTACAGTTTTTTCATGGGGCGCTCCTTAATGTGACGGATCATTTTGATGGGGATCGATCTTTTCAATTTGGCCTGTTTCGCTGGGGGTAGCAGTTTCTGTGCTGGAGCCATGTCAATGTATCTCAGTCTGTTGAGGCATCAATCATCCCCCAGACACCACACTATGTAAAGATAAATGTGACGATGCGCGCTATTTTTTGTATGATTGGGGAATGTCAAGTTTTTTTGCCAGCTCAGGATGCGGTTCTCGCTCTGGGTATGGGATCTCAACTATTTTTTCAAATGCAAACCCTCACTTAAAACTTCAAATTGCACTCACTTGGACATTTGATGCTATCACATTGTTAACAAATACGATATGGTTAGACTTATCTGCTTTGTTGGACTTGGACATTCCTTTATTATGTGACTCATTTTATCACCAAAACTTCAAATCTCCCACCGTTTATTGAGGGACTTGGACATTCCCTTTGATTATCGGGAAACTTGCGCCATATACACAATAGAATGATCTGAAAGAAGTTAGCATATTTCAAACATTCGATTCGTCTGGCTCATCTTCTACTGGACTTGGACATTTGAAGTTTTGGTGATTGGATTTGAAGTTTTCAGTGAGGGTTTATA
>JAKLEY010000128.1 GCA_022711455.1 Candidatus Cloacimonadota bacterium | reverse complement strand
TAACCCAGAGCCAGCCCGATTCCCATGCGGATGAAGATCGCTATCAACGCTTTGCTGAGATGCTGGAGTTTCGGTTCAAAATAGAGACCGAGCGCGATCATGATCAGCGGCGTCGTGGGGTTTCCTACCAGGTTCAGAAATTCTGATGTCACCGGATTGAGCGGGATATTGAAGCCCCGTAATCCGAAGGCGATCACCATCGCCCAGAGGGGTGGCAGCTTGAGGAATTTGCTCCAGTCGATCTTGTCCGTCTTGGAATTATCCCCGTATTTAATGGCGTTAAAATAGGTGAAAGTGAAGATCAGAAAGGTGTTTCCCATATCAAAGAGCGAGGCTCTGGCAAAGCCCTCATTTCCATATCGCGCCAGAAAGAAAGGCAGCGCGTAGGCTGTGTTCATGATCATCGTGCCCACCAGAAAACTGCCGAATGTAGTTTTGGGCAGTTTCAAACGCGTGCCAACCAGCGACGAGATGACCCACATGCAGAAGACCACCAGCATAGCCGAAAGCGGGATGAAGAGCATATCCGGATCCAGCACGGCCCTGTTGATTGAGAGAATTGTGAGGGCGGGAAGGGTGACGGAGAGTACCACCCGCAGCAGGACAGGAGCGTCTTCTTTCTTCAGCAGTTTTAGCTGTTTGAGGATGATTCCCAGCAGGAAGGCCAGGATCAGGGGAATGATTTTGGAGACAAAAGGATTCATAGTTTTTTGGGCTTATAAAAGCTGGAATAGAGCAACTCCAGGCGGTTATCCAGCTGTTTGTTGTGCTCCCTGTCCTTATCGGTTGCGGGTTCGGATCTATGTTGCCAGGCAGGATATTTTGCCAGGGCATTGCGCAATTGCCATTTGTGCTTGAACTCTTTGCCGTCCAGTTCCTGAACAGCCTGCAACTGGTCTTTGCTAAAGCGTTTGAGGTGTCCGCCCCTCCGCAAAAGCTCCGGATCTATCACCAGGGGGTAGAGTTCTGTGACCCGGATCAGCGCCAGCAATTCAGGACGCTGATACAGCGCGTTTTTATCGAGTTCCTTATATAGCGCGAGTTCGTTGTCAAAGCTGCGTCCGTTCACGGTTGAGAGTTTCCGGGTATCATAACCGCGCCGTTCAATTTCGGTGATGGTGGTTCGGTTGAAGACAAAGTGTGGAATCTGCTGCACTCTCATTTCAAACACATTCTGGAAAATGAAGAGCGTGAGGAAGCTAAAGAGGAAAGCCAGCACCGGAGCGGCCACCCAGCCGAAGGATATCTTGCCCAGCAGATGATAACGGATGTTTTTTCCGCCCTTGGCAAGACCGATCCCAAGCACAGCTCCCACAATGATCTGCGAAGCTGAAACCGGCACCAGAGGGATGGGAGGAAGCCCCAGTCTGAGCGCCAGGTCATGGAGGCCCTGCGAAGAAAAGAGGAAGAGCACGATCGATTCAGAAAGCACCGCGATCAATGCCGTGATCGGAGAGAGGCTGAACAGCTCCTTGCCCACGGTTTTCATGATCTTCTGAGAATAGGTGTAGATCCCCACCACGATCGAGATCGAGCCCAGGAGGAAGAGCTGAGTGAGTCCGCTCAGGGTTCCCAGTCCCGGAATCAGAATATCACGGAAGGGATTGACCGGAATGAAGACACCCACGATGTTGGCGATGTTGTTGGCGCCAAGTGAGTAAGCACCAAAGGCCCCGATGATCAACAGCCAAAAGCGGGTCCAAAAATCCTGTTCCAGAAGATGGACATTCACCCGGTTCAGATAGGCGCGGAAGATGAAGAACAGAATAGCAGCGCAGATTCCACCCAGGACCGGAGCCAGGATCCAGCTTCCCGCAATGGCTGCCAGGCTGCTGAAATCAGTGAGCCTTCCTGCAAAATAGTTCCAGCCGATGATGGCACCGGCAAGGGTCTGCGAGGTGGCAACCGGGATTCCGATCTTGACCATCAGCGTGATGGTTGCAGCCGCAGCCAGTGCTATCGTGAACGCGCCTCCGATCTCGTTGACGCTTCCCAGTCTGGTGAGGGTGGCAGAGGGTCCGCCTCCCTCCAGAAGAGCTCCGAGGGTCACAAAGATAGCTGAGATCAGCGCCGCGGTCTTGAATCTGATCATTTTGGTTTCGACCGCTGAGCCAAAGATATTGGCAGTGTCTTTGGCTCCGAAAGACCATCCCAAAAACAAACCGCTGATCAGATAGAAGAAGATCATCTATGCTCTTATTCTGCTGATCTGCTCAGAGTTGACGCTTGATCGTGTAGATCGCCAGGCGGTCACAAACTGCCTGCGCGTAGTCCGAGATCTTCTCGATGTGAATGGCAAAGAAGCGCAATTGACTCTTCAGCGAGAGCTCAATATCCAGTCCAAAGATTTGCCGGCGCAACTTTTCACCGATCATATCAGCTTCGCGTTCAAAGAAATAGACCTTATGGATATAGTTATTCACAGCCGGCAGATCACGGAAGAATGAGCGCACCGCAAAGGTGAGCTGTTCCACAGCAAAGACCGAGGCCTTGGTGGTTTGCATCCAAAGATCATCCAGTTCAACCGGTATCTGAGGCATCTCGATGGAGAATTGCAAGAGCGAATCCTTGATGTTGTCGATTACCTCATCCGTGTTTTCCAGGATGGCCAGAACGTCACCCCGATTCTCGGGAATCAGGGTGCGTTCATAAAGGAACCGTTCGATGCTCACGCGCAGATCATCAGCCTTGGATTCATGCTCTCTGATCTGTGCCAGGCGTTCTTCAAACTGCTCGATCCTGCCTTTCACATAATCATCCATGGCCAGCTGGAACAAGGTGGCAGAATCGCTCACGATGTCTAAAAACGCATCTATCTGCGATTCAATGAATTTGGTTGTTTTCAACAGTTGCGCCATTAGGCTTTCCTTCTCATTTACTTTTATGTATGAACCGTCCTTCCTGCGGAGGCAGGAATCCAGATAGCAGCACTGCAATCACTTTTAAAGAACTGGATTCCAGCCTCCGCTGGAATGACGTATTAGACCTATAGTTTTATCATATAGTTGACCAGGTCAGTCACCCGGCAGGAATATCCCCATTCGTTGTCATACCAGCTGAAGATCTTGACTAAGTTACCTTTAACGTAGGTGACCAGGGAATCGAAGATAGAGGAATAGGAATTGCCCACGATGTCGATCGACACGATAGGCTCATCGCTAAACATCAGATAGCCTTTGAGATAGCTCTCGGCAGCTTCTTTCATGGCAGCGTTCACTTCTTCTTTGGTGGTGGGTCTTTCGACGTTCACAGCCAGATCAACCAAAGAACCATCCGGGGTCGGAACCCTGATCGCGACTCCATCCAGCTTGCCCACGAGCTCCGGAATCACCAGTCCGATCGCCTTGGCAGCCCCTGTGGAAGTGGGGATCATGCTCATGGCAGCAGCTCTGGCTCTGCGCAGGTCGCTGTGTTGCAGATCGAGGATGCGCTGATCGTTGGTGTAGGAATGGATGGTGGTCATCAATCCTTCGCGAATGCCGAATCTATCCTGCAAAACTTTGGCCACGGGAGCCAGACAGTTGGTGGTGCAGGAAGCGTTTGACACGATCAAGTCGCTGGCTTTGAGGTTGTTATGGTTCACACCCATCACGATCGTGGCATCGATAGCATCCTTGGCAGGAGCGGTGAGCACCACTTTTTTGGCTCCGGCTTTGAGGTGTTTGGAAGCCTTTTCTTTGGAGGTAAACAGTCCCGTGGATTCGATCACGATCTCCACTCCGAGGTCTGCCCAGGGCAGGGCTTCGGGGTCGCGTTCCGCAAAGATGCGAATGCTTTTGCCATTGATGATGAGGCTATCTTCGCTGTGGGAGATCTCTCCGGGGAAGATCTTGTGTACGCTGTCATATTTGAAGAGGTAGGCCAGAGTCTTGGCGTCGGTCAAGTCATTGATCGCCACCACATTGATCTCGGGATAGCGGGTGATGAAAGCTCTCAGAACCAAACGGCCGATACGGCCAAATCCGTTGATTGCTACGTTTGTCATCTCTATGCTCCTTTAGCTGAAAATGCTGTTATTGGCGCTGCCGCTGACCTTGCAGAAGCCCATGATGGTGTTTTGCATGGCTTCTTCGCCTTTGGCCAACCATTTGCGGGGATCAAATTTACTCTTGTTGGGTACGTAATCTTCCATCTTCACCCCGGCAGGGCAGACGATGGCATCCTTTTCTTTTTCCCAATAGGCTTGCACCGCGCTTGCCATATCCATTTGATAGTGAGTGTCTTTGTTGATCTTGACCACACCGTTGGCAACTGCTGTGCTCTGTTGCAGATCGGTGAGTCCGGAAGCTCCGTGCAAGACAAGTCCGCGCTCACAACCGTTTTTAATCAGCAGATCGTCGATCTCTTTGATCAGATCGAGATGCAGCACCACGTTTGCGCCTTTGGTGACCCCGTGATTGGTTCCCACGGAAGCCGCAAAGAGATCAACATTGGTCTTTTTAACGAATTCCAGGGCTTCTTCGGGTTTGGTGTAAAGCTCGGTGTCCGAAACGATCTCATCTTCCGTGCCCTTGATGTGTCCGATCTCGCCTTCCACAATGATGCCGTGTTTATGAGCGAGGTCTACCACTTCTTTGGTGATGCGGATATTTTCGGAGAGTTCTTCTTTGGAAGCATCTATCATCACGGAAGTTACGAGGTTTTGCTCGATGCAGTAAACGATGAAGTCAAAGTAGTTGGGAGTGGCATGGTCGATATGCAGACCAACTCCGCTTTTGGGGAATTGGGAAGCGAAAGTCTTGATCATGGTGGAGATCAATTGCGCTCCCACTTTCAAGTCCTGAGAGGCTCCGGCTGCAAATTTGACGGCTCCGGAACTCATCTGCATCAGACCGTCTGAACCCGCGGCATCATAACCTTGAACGATGGCCCTGATCTGTGTATCAAAAACTACGTTGGACGCGATAATTCCGAAGCGTTGGGCTTTAGCTTTCTGGAATACCTTCGCCAGTTGCGCGCCTGTTAAAAACATCTGTCTTACCTCCATCTTTAGGGAATTATTTAGTGTTTACAATCTAACCGGAAGGGTGGCGTGACGTCAAGGAAAATCTTTCTTTAAGTGACGAGTGACGAGTAACGAGTGACGACTTCGATATAAAGCGCCAGATCGCAGGAGATTTTTACACCACTACCGTAATTTATCCTAGTATGATTTATGGGAGGTACATAAAAATTTCCTTGACAAAAATCCCCCTCTTGTTTGTCATGCAATCAGAGTACTATGGTCATGGAGATTGAAATGGAATATTTTAAAAGAAGTTTGGAAGAACAGCTCGAAACACACCTTCATAGCCCTCAGGCACTGTTTATTCTGGGACCACGCCAAGTGGGCAAAACAACTCTGTTGAAGCATTTAATGCAGCAAGTCCACCCGGATAACTCTCTATATTATGACATAGAAAAACCCCAGGATCTGGAAATGTTTACAGGTGGGTTCAACAGCATCCTGGCTCGTCTAAGAATGGACAGAAAAAACCCAAAATCCAAAACATGGGTGTTCATCGACGAGGTGCAGTATCTGGCTGATCTTTCCAAAACGATCAAGCTCTTGGTGGATCATCACGCAGATGAATTCAAACTGGTGCTAACAGGCTCTTCATCGGCCATGATCAAGCGTCAATTCAGCGAATCTCTGGTGGGTAGAAAGCATGAATTCACCCTTTATCCGCTAAGTTTTGCGGAATTCTGTCGGTTCCGGAATGAGCCTGCTATTGCGGACTTGCTGGAAAGAGCTTATGTTCACACAGAAGATAACCCCTTGCACAGTATGCGCATTTTGATGAATGCCCTCCAGAACGAATACATGCTGTTTGGAGGTTACCCGAGAGTAGTGCTGCAAGATAATGTGCTTGGCAAAGCGGAGATCCTCACGGACTTGGTATCATCCTACATCCTCAAGGATATAAGGCACATCTTTCGCATAGAGAAACCCGACCAGCTTAACCGCTTGATTAGAGTCTTATCCAATTCCATCGGCAAAGAAATCAACATCCAAAGCCTATCTCAGAGTGTCGGTTTGCATCGTGAAACCCTCAGTAACTATCTAATGGTGCTTGAATCGTCCTATATCATCAAACTGATCAAGCCGTTTTTCAACAATCCCGGCAAAGAACTACGCAAGATGCCCAAGGTGTATTTCATTGATCCCGGCCTCCGAAATTCACTGCTGACTGACTTTCGCGAAATAGGTATCCGTAATGACGCAGGAGAATTGTTTGAAAACATTGTGTTTCTGAATCTGCTACGCAAACAAAACGCTCTCAGCCAGATAAAATATTGGAAAAGCAAAAATTATCAGGAACTTGACTTCATAAGAATAGAAAATACAGACGTTACCGCCTATGAAGTG
>JAKLEY010000127.1 GCA_022711455.1 Candidatus Cloacimonadota bacterium | reverse complement strand
TTGGCCTCTGACAGCCCGGACGGAACTTTCCTTCAGATCGGGAGAACCTCAGCGACCTCTTTCATTCCTCCGGCCACCGGCTCCAACCAGCGCTATTTCAAGGTCATTGCCAGCTCGGAGCCCATGTAGAGCAGCATGCCGATGCTGCTGAAAACAACTGTAGAGCAGCATGCCGATGCTGCTGAAAACAAACGTAGAGCAGCATGCCGATGCTGCTGAACCCTGATTTTCTGATAGGAGACAAAAAACCGATGAATCTAAAAGCTCTGTTGATAATACTCTTATTAACAGTCACCGGTCTCAGCGCCAAAACTATCAAAGGCAAAGTGATCTCGGTCTGGGACGGGGATACCATCAACGTCCGCAGCGGAGCTCAGACCCTGAAGATCCGTCTGGACGGGATCGATTGTCCCGAGCTGGATCAGGCCTATGGACGTAAAGCACGGCAATACACATCCAGTCTCGTGCTGGGTACCACTGTTAAGGTCATACTCAGGCAGAAAGACCAGTACAAACGCTGGCTGGGAGAGGTCTTAACCCCTGGTGGGATCTCGGTCAATCAGGCTTTGCTGCAAAATGGCCTGGCCTGGCAATATCTCCACAACAAGGAAGCCAAACTCACTCGTCTGCAAAACAAGGCCCGAGCAGCAAAACTGGGCCTCTGGGCAGATTCCAAACCCATTCCACCCTGGACTTTCCGCAAACTCAAACGCAAATGAATCGTATGGGTGCTCTCTGTAGGTTCGGACTCCGTTCCGAACTAATTGTGCAGTATCATCGTCGCATTGGCATGCGACACTACCTGTAGGTTTGGATGCCGATCCGAACTAATTGTGCAGTGATATCGTCGCATCAGAGTGCGACACTACCTGTAGGTTCAGACTGACTAAACCCCTGACCCCCTTAACCCCTGAACCCCTCAAAACAGGGCGCTACGGCGAGCGCCGGTACACTCCACCCCTGCACCCCTGCACCCCTACACCCCTACTCTTACCTTTTCCCCCCGAAAATCCCACCCAGAACACCGCGCAAAATCTTGGAACCCAATTGGTTGCCAACCGTGCGAGCGGCTTGTTTGGCCATGGTTTCGACCATGCCCTGGCGCTTTTTGGTGCCCCAGAGCATATCACCGAGCATACCTTTGCTTTCCTCTTTCTTTTCCGCTTTGGCTTCGGGGCGGGTCTCAGCCTTGGCTGCTTCCGCTTCCTGAGCGATCGCGTTGCGTTCGATGGTGCGTTTATTCAAAATCTCATAGGCAGATTCGCGATTCACGGCATTGTCATATTTGATGCTGACCGGGCTGTTCAGTTTGAGTGAATTCCTTTCTTCGGGAGTCAAAGAACCCATGCGGCAACGGGGAGGGCAGATGAAGGTCCTTTGCACCGGCATTGGAACTCCCTTTTCCTGCAGGGTGGAGACCAAAGCCTCTCCGGTGGCAAGCTGCGAGATCACTTCCGCCACGTTCAGATTGGGATTGGAGACGAAAGTTTCGGCAGCTGTTTTGACGGCTTTCTGATCTCTGGGAGTGTAAGCCCGCAGGGCATGCTGAACCCTGTTGCCCAGTTGTCCCAAAATCTCATCCGGGATATCATCCGGGAATTGGGAGCAGAAATAGACGCCCACGCCTTTGGAGCGGATGATGCGCACCACTTGCTCCACCTTTTGGCGCAGGGAGGCAGGGGCATCGTCAAAGAGCAGATGCGCTTCGTCAAAGAAGAAGACCAAACGTGGTTTTTCCAGATCACCCACTTCCGGCAGGTTCTCAAAGAGTTCCGAGAGCAGCCAGAGCAGGAAACTGGAGTAAAGCCTGGGTTTGAGGATCAGTTTGTCCGCGGCCAGAATATTGATCATTCCTCTGCCGCTGAGGTCGGTTCGGAAGAGGTCCATCAGTTCCAAAGCCGGTTCTCCGAAGAAATCCGCTCCGCCTTCGCGTTCCAGAGTCAGCAGTGCTCTCTGGATCGCGGCGATGGATTGGGTGCTGACCAGACCGTATTCTTTGGATATCTCGTCCCGGTTGTCTGCCACAAAAGTGAGTAGAGCCCGCAGATCATCCATGTCCAAAAGTAATAAACCCTGATCATCAGCCAGTTTGAAGGCGATCTCAAGAGTGCCGCTCTGGACGTCGTTCAGCTCCAGGATCCTGGCCAGTAAGCCGGGGCCCATCTCCGAAATGGTGGTGCGGATCGGATGCCCGGATTTGCCATAAACATCCCAGAGGATCACCGGATTGGCTTCGTTGGCATAGCCCTCGACCCCAATCTGCTCCACGCGTTGCTGGATCTTTTCATTCATGGTTCCGGCCATGGCCAGACCTGCCACATCACCTTTGACATCTGCCATGAAGACGGGGACGCCCATCCTCGAAAAGCCTTCTGTCATCACTAAGAGCGTGACTGTCTTGCCGGTTCCGGTCGCTCCTGCCACCAAGCCATGCCGGTTTCCGTATTTGCCCAGTAAATGAACCTGCTGTTCACCCTTGCCAAGTAAAATATCATTCATCTTAAATTCCTCTATTTACATATTATTACGGGATCAAAGACCAAAAACCAGCCTATTGACTCCGTAAAATACTGTCAATCTTTTATTCCGCTGCTCCGTTAATCTGCTAATCCGCTAATCTGTTAATCTGTTAATCCACACGCGTAAGTCTTTCAACACTTTGGGCGAGAAGGTCTCATCAATCGTGGCATATTCATCCGGACTGCCCGTCTTGCAGTTCTGGAAAAGATGGTTCAGACCCTTATATTCTTTGGTGGTTACTCTGCGGTTTCCGGCCTTTTGCAAGGTCTGTTTGATCACCGGCAGATTCAGTTTGGAGGGCACCTGCAGGTCTTTGGATCCGTTCACTGCCAGCACCGGACACTTCACTTTAGCCAGGGTGGGTGCGGGATCGTATTTGAGGAAATACATCATCCAGGGGCTGGTCAGGCTGGACGCGGTCTGCTGGATAAAATCGTCTTTTCCGGTTCCCGGAGGGAGCTCCAGACCCCCTGCAGCGTAGAGGCTATCCATATAGCTCACAATGTTTTGCCTTGCCTCTTCCGGTTTTTGGGCGGCAAGCACCAGGCTATAGATCCTGCGGTTGATGGGCATCACCTTGTCCAATTCTGCCTTTGGCACTCCGGAGGCTTTCAGGATCGCGTTTGATTGCCAATCCAGGATCTTATCTCCCCGAATCCCTGTCCCGGCCAGCATCACGATGAATTTGACCTCCGGGTTTTCAGCTGCCACCATGGGTGCAATGATCCCGCCTTCACTGTGTCCCATCAGTCCGATCTTGCCGATCTCAGCCCTGGTCTGCAGATATTGCACTGCGCTATTGGCATCAGAGGCAAAATCCACGCTGGTGGCGCTGCCAAAATCTCCTTCCGATGCTGCCGTGCCTCTGTCATCATAGCGCAGAACCGCGATCCCGTTCCGGGTAAGGTAGTCCGCAATCACCAAAAAGGGTTTGTGTCCCATCAGTTCTTCATCACGGTTTTGCGCGCCGCTGCCCGAGATCAGGATCACGGCAGGATAGATCCCTGCTTTATCTGGTAGAGTGAGCGTTCCAGCCAGTTTGATCCCGGCTGCGGGATTTGAAAAAACGACTTCCTCGCTGCGATAGGGGAAGGGGGCTTTGGGTTCCTGAGGCCTGTTGTATACTGCTTTGGGGAGCTCTTCCCGCTGCAGCTCCAGAGCGAATTCATAGCCGGCCTGAGAGAAAGTGCCCTTGAATTTGCCTTCCGCGTAGTCAGCGCTGTAGCTCAGGGGAGGCGTATCCATCACGATCTCCAGCTTACCATTTTCAAAAACCGTGGATCTGGTGGCCAGACCAAAGGCTCCCTGATCGGGGCTGTCCATCGTTGTCACCAGTCCGCTTTCCCCCCCGCTGATATGAAAAACTATCCGGATCTTCTGGCCTCCGGCTTCTAACATACCGTTCCAATCTCCGCTGATCTCCTGAGCCAAAGCCAGACCCAGCGTCAGCAACAATACAGCTATCAAAGCAAATCTCTTCATCTGTTCTCCTGTTTGTGAATATATTCAATTTGCGGGTCATTATCTCAGAAAATCGGCTCTGCTGTCAAGGGAATTCGGCTCCTCCGTGCAAAACCTTCCCTAAGTACGCGTAGTAAAATTCCTCATTTAGCTTGACAACAATAGCGGGGGAGGAATTATTGCAACCAGAATTACAGTAATGGTGGTTGCAATATGCGTTTTTATGACCGGCAGAACGAATTGAATCAGCTTCACAGACTGCAGGATAGCAGCAAAACGGCTTCCCGTCTGACGGTCATCACCGGCAGGCGGCGAATAGGGAAGACCAGACTTATCCGTGAGTTTTGCGCTCAGTATGAGAGCCTGTATTTCTTCGTTTCCCGCAAGAGTGAAGAGCTTCTCTGTGAAGAATACGGGGTCTACATCAGTGAGACCCTAAAGTTAAGGACCTATGGGAAGATCACTAAACTGATCGACCTCTTCCGTTTCTTGTTTGACTATGCCGTAGAAAGGTCTTTGGTCGTGGTGATAGACGAATTTCAGGAACTTCTGCGGGTCAATCCTGCCTTCTATTCTGAGTTTCAGCAGCTCTGGGATACTAAGAAGGACAGTTCACGCCTGCATCTGATCGTCTCCGGATCAGTATATTCGATGATGCAAACGATTTTTACGGATTACCGTCAGCCCCTCTTCGGGCGGGCTGATTTGCTGCTTAACCTGAAGGCATTTCCTATCGCCACTTTGAAAGAAATTCTGGTGGACAACCACGCCTATAATGCAGATAATTTGCTGGCGAATTACCTGCTTACAGGGGGTGTCCCCAGATATTTGGAATTGGTTCAAGCCTCGGGATCCATGAACAGGGAGAATTTGATCGAGCAAGTGTTTTCCGATTACTCAATCTATGCGGACGAGGGAAAGAACTTGCTGATCGAGGAATTTGGCAGGGACTACGGCACATACTTCACCATTCTGGAGCTGATCGCCACCGGTAAGACTTCCCGTATGGAGATGGAATCGATCCTTGAAACAAGTGTGGGGGGCTTCTTGGAGCGTTTGGAAAATGTTCACGGTCTGATCACTCAGTTCCGCTCCTTTCACGCCAAAAAAGGCTCACGAAGCGCGAAATACAAGATCAACGATCCCTTTCTAAACTTCTGGTTTGCCTATTTTCACCGCTTTCGCAGCGCGGTGGAAGCAGGTAACCCAAACTATGTGAAGGAGCGCTTCATTGCTGATTATCAGCAGTTTGCAGGGCAAAGTCTGGAGCGCCTGTTCAGCGAAATATTCAAGCAAAGCGGCCTCTATAATTTGGTGGGAAGCTATTGGGAGAGCGGATTTCAGAACGAGATCGATCTCGTAGCGCTCAACGAACACCAGAAAGTGATTGTTTTGGCAGAGATCAAGCTGAATAAAAAGAACATCCGAAAAGAGAGACTAGTAGCAAAGTCAATGCGTCTGCGCGCCTTATACCCCGATTTCCGGATAGAATACCGCTATCTTGGCCCGGAAGATCTGGGCGCCTACCTATAGAAAGAGCTCAGCCAGCTTGCCGGGAAAGCCCCCGGGGGATCTTAAGCTTAAGATCCAGAATTTCCTTGACTTTTTAAGCAAGCACGCAGAGACTGGACAGAACTGTAAAAATTGCTGTGCAAAGGAGTTCAAGATGCCCAAATTAGCTAATATCCTGGATGCCGATCTGAAAGGAAAAGTGGTCTTTGTGCGCATGGACCACAACGTGGTCAAAAAAGGCAAGATCAAAGATACCATGCGGATCGATGCCACCATCCCGACTTTACTGCATATCTATAAAAAAGGCGGACTTCCCGTGCTGATGAGTCACGTGGGGCGTCCCTTCGATAAAAAGACCGGAGAATTCACCATTTCAGAAGGGGATTCCGTGGCTCCGATCGTCAGCTATCTGGAGGAGAAGCTCTGTCTCAAGGGGCTGATCCCCGTCTGCGAGGCTCCCATCGTCAATTTCAGTCCGATCGCCAAGGCCATCGAGCAACTCCGTAAAGGCGAAGTTGATTTCGTCTATTTGCCCAATACCAGATGGTTCCGGGGCGAGGAAGCCAAGGACGACAACGCGGCTGCCATGGCTATTGCTCTGGCCTCGCTGGGTGATTTCTATATCAACGATGCCTTCGGTTCCTGGCAGGCGCACAGCTCCACGGTTGGTTTGGCCAAACAGCTGCCTCACGCGGCGGGATTGCTGATGCAGAAAGAGATCAAATACCTTTCCTCAATCTTTGAGCCTGTCCGTCCCTTGGTCGCGGTGGTAGCCGGCTCCAAATTCGACACCAAGATCGGCCCCCTCTCCCAGCTGATCAAGATTGCCGATCATCTGGTGTTGGGGGGAGTGCTCTACAAT
>JAKLEY010000126.1 GCA_022711455.1 Candidatus Cloacimonadota bacterium | reverse complement strand
GCTGACAAAAAGTCATAGTAGCGGTTTCCTTCCGGATCCCAAAGATAGGCGCCTTCGCCTTTGGCCAGAACTACCGGCAGCGGATGATAGTTGTGCGCTCCATACTTTTCTTCCAGTTCCATCGATTCTTTGGAACTGATCTTTCCGTAAACGAGATTGTCGGACATGATTCCTCCATCTATTTTTTTTATTGATTTCTTCTTCTAATGCCCATCTTAAAAACCTCAGCTTTGTGTCAAGTGGCATTTTTAGCCGGGACCCCGATCTCCGAATCGGGGATGTGGTTCACATGCCAATCCGAATACTTTTGCTTTAACACGGAGGCACAGAGACACTAAAGACAAAGAGGATGATGATCCAAATATTAGCTTAAGATCACAATTCACCGTCACTTGTCACGTGTCGCTTGTCACCATTTCATCCCTCTCCCCTATCACCATCCCGCACGCTGCAGGCACGCCCCCAGCACGCTCCAGGCACAACCGTGCCTGCAGCATGCCTGCAGCATCCCCGTAGGGTGCACGAGGCTCGCCACGAAGAATCTCGCTATAGGCTTGATCTGATCGACAATGGCAAATGATAATCAGACAGGTTTGAAAAACGAAAGAATTAGAGACATTTAAAATATATTGACAAGACTTCAATCAGATACTAAAGTGGAATCAGTAGTGTTCAAGGAATAAAAAATGGATGGAGTGATAATTGATAACGAACAGATACAGTCCTTAGGGGCATAATCAGGCAAGAAGGGACAATGAAGAAATACGTGATACAGCTCAGGATAATATGAAACGATTACTTTTGGTACAGTTATTTCTGCTGCTTGTAATCACCCTTTGCGGCATTGAGGTTGGGGGGCATATATCCCAGGATACCACGTGGTTTCCGGAAAACAACCCTTATGTAATAACATCTTTCCTCTATATTGAGAGAGGAGCCACGCTTACTATCATTCCGGGCACTCAGGTACGCTGCACCGGAGCTGATAAAAGCAGCATCTATAATTTCATGTGGAGCGGAAACACTCAGCCCGTATCTAAGATGATCATTGTCAATGGGGCTATCAAAGCTGTTGGAACGTCTGATAATCCAATCTCCTTTGATAAGTATCAGGCTGACAGGGATTACCGCTGGGGCGGGATATATATAGCGCCCAATGCACCTATCTCGACTTTCGAATATTGCGAGTTTCGCAATGCCTTTTTCTGTGATTATATGCCCGGTGAATGGTCTTTGGGTGCGGTTGAATTTGATAATGGAATTATAAATGTCCGAAGTTGTACTTTTGAGAATAACCTAAATGCCATACGCACTGGATTTTTGCAAGATGATATTCTGCTATATGATTGCAGATTTATATCTATAGACGATACATATCCTACTCCATTTGGTATGACTGGGTTTATAGGATTCAGTGCCTCTCCCGAACCGGAACCCGAGAATCATTATAAAGTGACAATTGCCAAATGCTACTTTACGGGAACGGCAGGACTGGGACCAGTTGGATATTATATGGATATTCTATATCTTAATAATGTTGCCGACAATTTCATCGGAAGAAGTGAAAAAAGAGAAGATTATCGATCAGAATATGGTTCCGTTAGTAGCTATGGTAATATCCTCATGAACGGCAGAGGTGGTTGGGGTTGTACATCCGCAACTGCTACTGACACTGTTTTTGCCCGCAGGAATATAATGATGAAACCCATGAATGCAAATCCAAGCAATTCTCCTCTCATTCTTGGCTCAAACGGTTTCGGAACCAACTATGTCTCAGATAACTACATGTCCGGAAGTGTTCAGGTGAGCACGATGCAAACCAATGCAACAACTACCTACATGTATAATAACATCATAGAAAACAACTCTTTTGAACCAGCCTTGGATTTCGATAATTCTAATCAAAACTATCAGGGTGGTCAAATCAGGTTCTTCAATAATATGCTACGTTATACGGGTGATACTGAAACTTTTGCTACTATTATCAATGATTCATCGCCTTCTATCTATAACAATACCATACTTAACTACGACACTTTACAACTATCCATGGGAAGTTATCACACAGTTTATACCAATAATATCATCGATGTTACAAACAGCTACGGATATTTTGATACCGGTTACTATCCATGGTTGATTAACAACTGCCTGAGTATCCCGATCCCGACTCAATCCTCCATATATAGCGTAGGAAACATCATGGCTGATCCCATGTTTGCAGATACCCTGAATGCAGATTACAGTCTATCAGCCGATTCCCCTTGTATCGATGCTGGGGCATACCGTCCTGATCTGCCGGATTTTGATATCAGGTATCACAAACGAATTGCTCCGGGTGTTCCCAATGGGCAGCCCCTTGTTGATATCGGAGCCTATGAATACAATTCGGTTTATATTGGAGGACTTCGGGGCTATGTTTTCAATCCCGATAGTGGGGAGATGATTGATTGTGTGAAGATCCAGATAGGACATAAACTTCCGGAATTCAGCGATAGTCTGGGTTGCTTCGAATATCCCACGGGTCCCGGAGTTTACACTGTCCGGGCCAGCCGCTGGGATTATGATGATCAGATTATAGAAAACGTAGTGGTCACAGAGGGAGAGCTGGCTCTGATCGCGATTCCGATGTATCTGAGCACTACTTCAGCAGATGACCCCTCAGTTTCCCCCAATCTCACCAGTTCTCTGCGCAACTACCCCAATCCCTTCAATCCCAGCACCACGATCAGCTTTCAAGCTCCTGAAACAGGTGAACTGAACCTGGCAGTTTACAATCTCAAAGGCCAGCGGGTAAAGACGCTGCACAAGGGGCAGATCCTAAAAGGACAGCATAATATCCTGTGGAATGGGCTGGATGAGAGAGGAGCAGCTGTGGGCTCAGGAATATATATCGTCCGGCTGGAGCTGAATGGCTTGAGGCAGAGCCATAGGATGATGTTGATAAAATAGCAATTAGATTGTTCAGACTGTTATTGATAAAAGAGAGAACACCAGACCAGTCTGTACTTGACAGGATTGGGGCTTCTCCAGTAATTGGGAAAAGATAAAAATCCACACTCAAAGGACGAAATTTGCAAGATAAAGACCTGATCTTTGGCGGAGATTTCTTTGATCTCGAACCCGGCTTGAATCCCGAGAACAGTCTCCTGGAGCTCCGGGAAGGTGAATTGCGTGAAGTATCCGTGCTTTTTGCGGATATCAAAGGCTTCAGCAGCATCTCCAATCTCTTCGACGCGGAGACCATCCACAAGAAAATGGATGAGATCATGAAGATCTTCTCCCGCTGTATCACTTACTATGGTGGATTTGTGGATAAGTATATGGGTGATGGGATCATGGCTCTGTTTGGAGCCAAGGAAGCCAGCGAACAGGATACCGAGCGCGCTGTGATGGCTGCGATCAAGATGCAGCAACAGCTTCGGCTCTATAATGCTCTGCTGGCCAGACAAAGCGGATTTGAGACCCTGGAATTGGGGCTGCGGATCGGGATCAACACCGGTCTCGTCTCCGTGGGTAAAGTTGGCGAAGATCGCGAAGGTGATTTCACGGTTTACGGTCCGGAGGTCAATCTGGCTTCCCGGATGGAATCCAACGCCCCCGTAAACAGGATCATGCTGCCTCAGCAAACCATGAAGATAATCTCCCGCAATTATGAATTTGAAGCTGCGGGACTCAAGACCGTGAAGGGTTTTGACCAACCCATCGACTGCTATTTGGTGATCGGACCCAAGCAGGATAGTTCTTTGCATCGCAGAAACCATGCCACCGGATATGTGGGCAGGGAAACGGAGCTGAAAACCCTGCAAACGGCTATTGATCAGCTTTCGGCACGCACAGACGGACTGATCCCCGTCCTCGGAATCCGGGGTGAAGCAGGGCTGGGCAAGACCCGTCTGGTATATGAATTTGAACGAGCCAATCTGGAGCAGGCGATCTTCCTCCACGGAGCCAGCAGCGCCATCTCCCCCGCTCCGCTGAACCTCTTCAGTTCTGTGTTTGAGACCATGTTCCGCCTCCAGGTGAGTGAAAACCCTTCCACTAAAATGCAGAAGCTGGATCAGGGCTTTGCTGCCATTATGCAGGCTGCGGATGCAAACGGAAAAGCTGAGCTGACAGATATCAAGCCATTGATAGCCTTTCTTTTGGAGATAAAAACAGACGATCCCAGGCTGCGCCAAAATGGCAACGATCTGCTCAATCATCTCTCCCGCGCGATCGACGTGCTGATCAAACACACGATCCAGCAAGCCGTGAGCCAAAATAAACCTCTGGTGATAGTTCTGGATGATCTGCACTGGATCGACGAAGCTTCTTCCAAAGTATTGGAAAACCTCCTCAATACCATCATCCTCTCTGAAACAAGTCCCCGTCTGTTACTGGTGCTGATGTACCGTCTGGAATACCAGCTTCCCGGTTATCTGGCACATATTGCAGACCTGAAGGAAATTGAGCTGAAACCATTGGGTGTGAATGAGATCCGCACCCTGATCCAAAGCCATACCAAGGGGATCGAGCTACTGCCGGAAACCATCAACAAAGTCAGTCTGCTCTCGGAAGGTAATCCCTTCTTTTTGGAAGAATGGTGCAATTATATTGAAGACCTGCCCCGGGAGGAATTGCGTGATTTCCCTGTTCCGGCCAATCTGCACGCGCTCATCCTCTCACGTCTGGATAAGCTGCCATCCAGCCTCAGATTGCTCTTGCACAAGGCTTCCGTGATCGGGCAGGAATTCTTTGTGGACATCCTGAAGAAAGTGGAAACCCGGCTGCAGGATCCCATCGATGTGGATGCCACTCTGGATCAGCTGGAACAGCAAGCCTTGATCTTCAAACTGCTGGGATTCGACTTTTCCACCTATTTCTTCAAGCATATCACCACTCGGGAAGTAGCCTATAAAACCCTTCTGCACGAAAACCGCAAGATGCTGCATCAACTGATCGGGGAAGCGATCGAAGAGCTCTTTACGGACAGGCTGGAAGAGTTCTTCTTTGTTTTGGGAGATCACTTCTTCAAAGCTGAGATTCCCGAAAAAGCTCTCTTCTATCTGCATCAGGCAGGTGATCTGGCAGCCCGGGTCTATAACAATCTGCAAGCTCTGTCGATCTACAAACAGATTTTGGAGATCGAACCCGACCCTGTTAAAAAGCTGGAATTACGCTATAAAATTGCCGATATCAATTGGTTGACCGGAGCCTGGAAAGAAGCCTATGAAGAGGTGACCAGGATCCAGGCAGACGCTTTGGCAAGCGGAGCGGACAGAGTGGCTTTTGACACTCATCACTTTATCGGCATTGCATCCTTTTACCGCAATGATATCGAGACCTCAAAGATCCAGTTTGACCTCGGGATCAAGCTGGCAGAACGCTTGAACGACCCGCTCATGCTCTGTATCGCAAACAGCAACCTGGGCAATCTGAACCAGTTGCAAAAGAACTATGACAAAGCTCTGGAATTTCATAAGCTCAGCCTTGAACTTGCCACCGGTCTGAACCAGAAACAACGTACTGCCAAGACCTTAAGCAACCTCGGGCTGATCTATCTGGAACAGGAAAACTATCCCCTGGCCGAAGACTATCTGAAGCAAAGCCTGAATATAGCCACAGAAAACCGCCTGCTCAAAGAGGAATCCATAGCGCTGGGCAATCTGGGTTATGCAAAAATGCTGCAGAAAGACAACGCGGCAGCTATGCCACTGCTGGAGAAAAAGTTAAAGCTGGCCGAAGCTATGAATGACAAGCTGGAATTGATCAAGGTCCTGGGGAATATCGGAAATATCCACCGGGAAGAACAAAGACCCGAGCAAGCCCTGGCTTGTTATCAGCGCATCCTTGCCCTCAGAATCTATCTGGGAGACGAAAGCGGAGCCGCAAAAACCAGAGAATTGATCGAGTCTTTCAATAAATAGCTGCCAGCTTTACCAGGAGATGCTTCCGCCCCCTTCGATATCCTGAAAATCCCAGGATTTGAAGCGCCATTTTGTGCCCATCTCCTTAAACATAAAATCTTCTTTCAGATCATTGGATTGCCAGGGGGTCTGCAAAGCATTGGAGAGGTCCCGCACTTCTTCCGCGATCTTAGGCATCAGCAGGTTAAAACCGTCTTCGCTGGCTGCCAGATGCTTGATAAATATCTGGGTAAAGAGGCTTTTGCTCAGATTGGAATTGTAAACCTGCTGGCCCGGTTGCTGGCTCATCACGATCACCTGGCTGCTATCAGCAGCAGTCATGTATCCGAAGCTCTTGGCAATGGCCTTTTTACCATCCGGAGCCCAAACCCGGGAAGCTTCCAGCATGATAATGGAAGTCTTGGCTGTGGAAAGCTTTTGAGAAAGAGTATTCAGGTTATAGCCCTGTTTGTCATAGCGGAGATTTCCCGAGAGATTCAAACCCGCGGGTATTATGTAATTTACGTTGTTATATTGAATTCCATGCCCGCTGTAATAAAAGAATACTTCGTCCTCAGAGCTGAGACCGGAAATGAATTTCGCGATCGCATCGTTCATTTCCGCTTTCTT
>JAKLEY010000125.1 GCA_022711455.1 Candidatus Cloacimonadota bacterium | reverse complement strand
TTTGGCATAACGGGCCTCATTTTTCAAGACATCAGGCAAACGACGGTCAGTTCTGTCTCGCAGCCAGGACCAATTGTCCACGACTCTTGTGTTGTGCACGAACAGGGTGTCCGGATCCATTGCTGCCAGAGGTGCCCTGCTGACTCCACTGAGCCCTGCAACGCTGATCAGAAACAGCAAAACTAATGATTCAAAGTGTTTTATACTCATGCGGGGAATCCTGTCCGGGATAGCGCCTGGGATGTCAATGCAAATCTCTGCGGACCTGAATAATTTCCGGGCTTGACAGATTACAGTCTTGGAAAAAGTCTTACTCTGACTATAATATCTAAACCAAGATGATCAAGAGAATGGAGACCTGTAATGAGGAAAATCATAGAATCCACATTCGCTGCAGTGCCGGGGGCAGCAACACGCACCCGTGTCCTGATCCTGTTTAGCCTGTTGATCTGCTTGTTCATAGCGGTCTCAGGCTTGAACGCTCAAGCCAAATCTGAAGAATACCAACTGGTCAAGGCATATTCATTGCCGGATACAGCCGTAGCCTGGTCCGAGCTTTCTGAAACAAAGCCTCAGCCAGGGGCTGCAAGTTCACTGATGAGTTATCGGGGAGCATTGTTCAGTGGTATCAGCTATGAACGTTATAAAAACAAGTCTCTCTCCCGGGTGCAGACTTATAAAAACGGCATTCTGGACGGCCCCAGCTATGTCTGGTATCCGGACGGCGCGCCCCAAATGTATGTAAACTATAAACAGGGAGCGCTTTCCGGCAGATTCATGGGTTGGTATATGCACGGAGGGATCCTTTACGATATGGTCATCAACTCAGCCGGTTATGCCGGAGATTACATCGAGGACGGACGCTCCGCGGATACTGCCGGAGGGGATGAGGATGGCGAAGGAGACGCCCAGGTTAATGACAAAGAATAATTCTGATCAGCCGATAGTACTAAACACCGCTCATTTCCTTAAGATGAAGGAAAGCGGCGAGAAGATCAGCATGATCACTGCCTATGACTATGCGATGGCAAAGTGTTTTGCGGCCTCGGAAGCTGATCTGATTTTAGTCGGGGATAGCCTGGGAATGGTGGTACTGGGTTATGACAACACTCTTCAGGTCACCCTGGACGACATGATCCACCACAGTAAAGCTGTGCGCAGAGGAGCTCCGGATAGTTTTATAATCACGGATATGCCCTACTTAAGCTATCATCTGGAGATCAGGGAAAGCAAAGCCAACGCTGCCCGGATCATGGTCGAAGGCAGAGCCAATGCGGTCAAGCTGGAAGGTGGCAGTGCCTCCCGGATCGAAGCCATCAAAGCGATCGTGGATTGCGAGATCCCGGTCTGCGCGCATATCGGGCTCACCCCCCAATCCGTGAACAGATTTGGCGGCTATAAGGTCCAGGGAAAGACAGCCGCGGCGCATGAGATCATCTTTCAGGAAGCCCTCTCCGTGGAGGCAGCAGGTGCTTTTATGCTCGTTTTAGAAGGGATTCCCGAGCTTTTGGGTCAGGAGATTTCACAGGCAGTCAAGATCCCCACGATCGGGATCGGGGCAGGACGCTACACCGACGGACAGGTGCTGGTCTGTAACGACCTCCTGGGTTACGCGGACATGAGGCCCAAATTCGTGAAAAGCTGGGCAGACCTGAATTCCGTTGTCACAAACGCTATGAATGAATACAGCAGAGAGGTCAAAGCCGGCAGCTTTCCCTCTCCCGAATATATCTATTATCCCATCACAAATAAATAAAGGATCAAAATCATGAAAGAGAAGTATGAACGCAAAGAAATTATGAGCCCGGATGAGAAATTTACCGCGATCGCGAACCTGAAGGAACAGCTGGAAGAGAACTTTATCACCCTGGGCCAGCTTCTCTCCGAGATCAAACGGGCAAAACTATATCGGTTCAAGGGTTATGAAAAATTCAAGGATTTCGTGGAAGGCGAATATGCTCTCAGCGGATCACTTGGCGCCAAGCTGGTGCAGAGCTTTGATCTCTTTATCGAAGAGATGGATATGGATGAAGGCACCGTGAAAGAGATCGGATTCGACAAGCTGCAGATGGTGCGTCCGCTCATCACCAAAGCTGATTTTAAGGAACGCGAGGCCTGGGTGCAAAAAGCAGAAGAAATGCCCACCAAAGACCTCCGCGACCACATCAAAGAACTAAGAAAACAAGAAAAAGGCGACGACGTGGATCTCAAATCCGTGTTTGTCGACCAGTATTTGGAGAAAATGCTCACATGGTTCAATTGCTCAGGTAAGGAGCTTCAGTTCAAGCTCGCTCTATTTTTCCAGGATGCTGATCTCGAGGCAGTCAAGAAGGTGGTCAAAGAACGCCAGCGTGCCTTTGAGCTCGAGCAATCACAAACAACTAAGGAAAAAGAATGAAGCAAATGAGAATTCTCTGGGTGGATGACGAAATTGATCTGCTGAAGCCCTTTATAATGTTCCTGGAAGAAAGGAACTACCTGGTGGATACCTGCAACAACGGTTCCGATGCAGTTGAAAAAGTGGTGGACCAAAAGTATGACCTGGTGATTCTGGATGAGATGATGCCGGGCATGGATGGCCTCACCACCCTGCAGGAGATCAAACGCAGCAATCCCTCCCTGCCCATCGTTATGGTTACCAAGAGCGAGGAAGAAGGCCTGATGAACAAGGCTATCGCTTCCCAGATCTCCGATTATCTGATCAAACCCATCAACCCCAGCCAGATCATCATGGCCATCAAAAAGATCTTTCAGGCTGATGAGATCAGAGCAAATCAGATCGGGGAGCAATATTCCCGCTATATAGCCCAGCTCAACCAACGCCTCTTTTCGACCCCCACCTGGGAGGAATGGGCGGAGATCTATAAGGATATGGCTCAGTGGGAACTCAAGATAGATGAAGTGAACGACGAAGGCCTGCGCCAGACCCATTTTTTGGAGAAGCGGAATTGTAACACGGAATTCACCAATTACGTGGAACGTAACTATCGGGATTGGCTGAAGACGGATGACCGTCCCAACCTCTCTTTCGATGTGATCTCCCAGTATATCGCGCCTCACTTTGAAAGCAAGGTGCCGATCTATTTCATCATCATCGATTGCATGCGGCTGGACCAGTATCTTTCCATCCAACCCTTTATCCAGGAACTCTTTGACGAAGAGTTGGACATCTATTATTCCATCCTGCCCACTGCCACGCCTTATTCCCGGAATTCCATCTTTAGCGGACTCCTGCCCATAGACATAGCCAAGCGTTTCCCTGAATACTGGGTGACCTCAAATGAGTTGGACAACAGCCGCAACCGCAATGAACATCAGCTGCTGGATGAACATATCTCCGAGCTGGGCTACAGCCTCGAACCGAGCAGCAAATACGTAAAGATCTTCAACATGGAAGAAGGTAATTTCGTGTTGCGGAAGATCGAGACCTGGAAACAGGAAAATCTGGTGATCCTGGTTTACAACTTCCTGGATCTGCTGGCGCATCACCGCAGTCGGGATCAGATCCTGCAGGAAACAATCCCCCATGAAGAAGGTCTGCGTGCCTTCACCAAGCATTGGTTCCTGCATTCTTCGCTCTATGAGGCGCTGAAGCTGATCGCCAAACAGGATGCCATCGTGGTGATCACCACCGACCACGGCTCGATCAAGGTCAACCGTGCCACCCAGGTGATCGGCGACCGGGACACCTCTGTGACAGTGCGTTACAAAGAGGGTAAGAACCTCACGGCAAATGATCGTCATGCCCTCTACGTGAAGAAACCGATGGAATTTGGCCTCCCCACCAAGAGCATCGTGGACAATTTCATCTTTGCCAAAGACGATTATTACTTCGTCTATCCCAACAGCTATCATCAATATCAAAGGCAATATAACGGCACTTTCCAGCACGGTGGCGTCTCCATGGAAGAGATGATCCTGCCGGTTGCCACCTGCCGTTCAAAAAGCCTGAAGTAAAATAAGAGGACCATAGTATTGATCAAAGAGATCGAACTGCACTCTGAATCAGATACGATCGCCCTGGCAGAGCGTGTCGCGGCTCTTATGGAGCCTGGCGATATTCTCTGCCTCTATGGTGATCTGGGCAGCGGTAAGACGTTCTTTACCAAAGCCTTGGGGAAAGCTCTGGGGGTCACTGAGGAGATCGACAGCCCTTCCTTTGTGATCTTCAAGGAGTACCTCAGCGGAAAAATGCCGCTTTACCACCTCGATCTTTATCGGTTGAAACGCGAATCCGAGCTGTATGATCTGGGTATTTTTGACGTTCTGGATTCAGGGGTCACAGCCATTGAATGGCCCACCCTGATCGAGAACAACCTCCCCTATCACAGTCTGGATCTGCATTTTGAATTTGACGGAACCCTGCGCCGGGTTCAGATCAAACCCAGCAGGAGAATGGAAGAACACTTCAGATAAGGAGGTCGCATGCCGCTTGGAGCATGGATCACAATCGCCATTTCTATTGTGCTGATCGGAGCCCTGGAGTTCCTGATCAAAAACAAGAGCAAACACCTTGCCGTACTCGGGATCAGTTTCGTGATCGGACTCACTATCCTGGGCAGTTTTCTGGTGGAATCCAAACAATCCGAAAAGCTCCTCAGAGTTGTGGGCTATGCCACCAAACCCTTCGAGAGCGACCTCGTCAAATGGAACGTCACCATCCAGAAACCCGCCGGAATCGATGGAGTCTCTGCTGCCACCACCTCTCTCTACACAGATGTAATGGCGTTTAAAGCCTTCCTGATGGAGAAGGGCATCGCCGAAAAAGATATCGATATCCAGCCCATCATCACCAATCCGGTAAACGACAACTATGGCAACCTCTTGTCCTACAACGTCTCCCAAAATGTCTATGTGGTCTCCACCGATATCAAGACCATCGAGGATATGTCCATCAACCCCAGTTTCTTCAGCTCACGGGGGATGATGCTGCAATATTCCAATCTGGGTTATTACTACACCAAACTTCCCGAGCTCAAGAAAGCCCTGCTCTCTGAAGCCACCAAAGACGCTGTGGCACGTATGGTTGAGATCACCAGCGCTGCTAAAAGCAAACCAGGCAAGCTCAAATTTGCCCGCGCCGGAGTCTTTCAGATCACTGAGCCTTATTCCACCGAAGTTTCGGATTATGGCCAATACAGCACCTCCACCAAGAATAAACATATCTCCGTAACCCTGACGGCAGAGTTCAGCCTCCGCTAAGCAGACAAAGAATCAGACAATCCTTTAGATCAAGGAGCTTTATTATGAAAAGAACAGTTATCATACTTGGAGCTATCCTCTTGATAGCGTTACTGTTTGGCAAAGGCGGGCTCAAGAAGAATTCCATCAGCGGCTATGTCTATGACAGCTCCGGGAATCCGGTTGCCAAAGCCAAAGTCGAAGCCCGGGTGGGCTCCAAACTCGTCGCCAAACTCAAAACCAACCAAAAGGGCTGGTTCATCTTTCTGAACCTTGACCAGGATTATTACAAGATCAAAGTGAGCGCCAAGGGCTTTGAAGACTGGAGCACGGAGCTGGATCTGCTGGAAGGCGCTCCGGAAATGCTGGAAGTCCACCTCACGCCCATTGTGAAAAAGGTGAAACGCAGCCCGGGAGCAAATGCAGCTAAGAGCCAGGGGGCTGTTGACGGAGGCTTGACAGAGCTTCAATCCGGTGTTACAAGTGTCGGTGGTGGTCTGCACATCCGCGGAGGCAGAGCAAATGAGGTGTACTATACTGTGGACGGTTTCCAGCAACACGAGACAGAAGACTATAGCGCGATCAAACCCAATATCTATCACAGTCCGCTCAACGAACCGCTTTCGACCTTCTCGATCGACGTCGACACTGCAACTTACAGCAATGTCCGGCGCATGCTCAACAACAGCCAGCTCCCTCCTGCCAACAGCGTCCGCGTCGAAGAACTGGTCAACTATTTCGATTATGACTATCCCCAACCTAAAGACGAACATCCCTTTGCGGTCTACACCGAATACGGGATCTGCCCCTGGAACACCGAACACAGGCTGGTCCATATCGGCTTGCAGGGCAAAGACCTCAATCTGGAAAAGGCCATCCCCTCCAATCTGGTCTTCCTGATCGACGTCTCGGGGAGCATGGATGAGCCCAACAAACTGGGTCTGGTGCAACGCAGCCTCAATCTGCTGGTAGACAACATGCGCGCTGAAGACAGGATCGCCATTGTGGTCTATGCCTCCAGCACAGGGCTTGTCCTCCCCTCCACCTCAGGTGAAGATAAAGCCAGGATCAAGGATGCCATCAACGCGCTGACCGCGGGTGGCTCCACAGCCGGAGGAGCAGGTATTCAGCTGGCCTATAAGACTGCGGAAGAATACTTTATCAAAGAAGGCAATAACCGCGTCATCCTCTGCACCGATGGTGATTTTAACATTGGAGTCTCCTCCGATGCTGCCATGGAAGAGCTCATCACCAAAGAACGCAAGAAGGGAATCTTCCTCACGGTGCTGGGCTATGGCATGGGCAATTACAAGGACAACCGGATGGAACTCCTGGCCGA
>JAKLEY010000124.1 GCA_022711455.1 Candidatus Cloacimonadota bacterium | reverse complement strand
CCGCAAGGTGGAGGAAGCCGGTTGGCTGGAAGAATTTGTGAGCGGATTCGAGGAGCGCATCCTGCGGGTGATCTCGGATTCCGTCTATCCTGTGCTGAAGACAAAACTGCTTGCCAAATGGTCATTTACGCCCCTCAGTATCCACAATCGCATTGCCAGTTCCGAAGGCGCGATCGTAGGCTGGGCCTTTCAAAACAAGATGCCGGTGATCAATCAGATCCAAAGCGGAGCAAAGTCGATATTAACCCCTCTGCCCTTTATTTATCAAGCCGGTCAGTGGGCCTACAGCCCTGCCGGAGTGCCAATGTCCATCCTCACAGGCAAATTTGCTGCAGACAAAATAGGCCACGGAAAAGCACGGAAAAAACGGATTGAACGGAAAAAAGAATAGACTCGGGATGAAGAGGATGAATAGGATGATCAGGATCGTTTTGACGTTTAGCGCAGCTTAAATTTTAAATCTTAAATCTTAAATGATCCCAATGATCCTGATCATCCTCTTCATCCCGAGTCCATTTTCCACGTCACCACCTCTCGACACTCGTCACTCGTCACTTATCCCATACCACTTCACCTTCCGGATCATAAACATCGCCACCGAGAGCTTTTCTCCGGGTTGAATTCCATGCTGCGCTTTTAATTCGGATCGGCATCCGAACCTACGTAGTGTCGCACTCCGATGCGACGACATGCTGCGCACTTAGTTCGGAACGGAGTCCGAACCTACGTGGTGTCGCACTCCGATGCGACGACATGCTGCGCACTTAGTTCGGATCAGAGTCCGAACCTACTGCCGGTCACCCCCCTATCTAACCGCTATCTAACCGCTGTCTAACCGCTTTCAAACCGCTTCAGCAAGCCGGATGTCAGGGAGGGGCAAGGGAGATGGTGGGGACAGGATCACAGGTGGCTCAAAGGCAAGATTAAACTGCTTGACAGCCGGGGCTTACAGATAGAATTGTAATAATAATTGATTCAGTAAAGGATAAGAGATGACAAAGTATCGCAAAATGCTCAGTGACTGGGAGGCGCCTTACATCCAGGCATTGGTGCGGCAGATCGAGACTCAGAGCAAGGCTACTTTGGTACACTGGGCTGTGGATTATGCTGCTGATCTTATCTTGCCACTTTGGAGAAAGCACTATCCGAAAGATGAGCGTCCTCTGAAAGCTTTGAAGGCGTCACGGGACTGGATGGCAGGAGCGATCAAACTGCCGGAAGCCAAAAAGATCATTTTGGATTGCCATGCTGCGGCCAGGGAAGCAGATGGGAATCCTGCAGCCCAGGCCGCTGCCAGAGCGATCGGACAGTGCGCTTCGACCATCCACTCTGCCAGGCATTGCATCGGTCTGCCGCTCTATGGAGCGCTCGCTCTTGCTTATGATAAACTGGGATCTAATGCCGGCTGGACTGAGCTGGAAGCCTGTGCTGCAGAGGAATGCGGACGGATGCTTTCCGCTTTGAAAGAGGTCTCTGTGGAGGATGAAGCAAATCCTGCGGGGATCAATTGGGTGTGTTGATTGGGGTTTTAACGTTTTATCGTTTTAGCGTTTTGTCGTGGCAACTTTGAAAAATAGACCCGGGATGAAGAGGATGAACAGGATCAGCTGGATTATTTAAGATTTAAGATTTAAGCTGCTCTGGTGCAGACGTTTACACCACATAAACAGCATCTAAACCACAGTTCTACACAACGTTTAAACGCTAAAACGGTAAAACGTCAAAACGACCCCACTTCACCACTTCACCACTTCACCACTCAATTCTATCGCAAAGAGTTCTTGACACAAACTGAGCCGTATTCAGAATATGCACCTTGAGAAAAACAGCCAAAGAGGTGATCATGAAACATCTGTTATGTGTTTTTATCGTTTTAGCAGCATTCACGCTTAATGCGGAAACCATCGTTCCGGCAGGTCCGGTGCAAGGCAGCTGGGATCAAGCCGGCTCTCCTTATCGGGTAACAGGCAATCTGAGCATCCCCGCGGGCGCTTCCCTGCTGGTTAATGAAGGGGTTCAGGTCATCATCGAAGGAACTTATCGGATCGACGTGACGGGCAGGATGCAGACAGCAGGCACCGCTCTGAATCCTATCTCCTTTACGGCGCAGGACACACTGAACGGCTGGTCCGGAATCCGTTTTCAGGATGGCAGTGGTGCCGGACTGCCTCCCTCGGGCTTCACTTTCACCAATTTCAGCTATGGCAAAGCGATCTGGGGAAGCGGGGCTCAGGATCCGCTCAACTACGGAGGCGCGATCTGGGCAAATAACAGCGGCACTATCAGTTTTGACGATTGCATCTTCTTCCGATGTGTCTCCGGACAGGATGGATCTGCCATCTATGCCAAGAATAACACTTCAATCATTATGAATAGCAGCCTGATCAAGAATTGCGAGAGCGGCTTTTTCGGAGGTGTCTTTGTCAAGAACGGCAGCGCGGTGATCACGGACTGCGTCTTCGATTCCAACTCTGCCGTCACCTTTGGGGCAGGACTCTACTTCTATGAATGCACCCTGGCTCAAGTGATCTCCTGCAAGATCCTGAATAATACCTCCGGAGCCGTGTGCGGGATCTATTGCTATGACAGTCCCTTGCAGGTGATCAACAGTCTCTTTGCCGGAAACAGCACCACCATGGGTCTGGGAGGGGGCATTGGAGCTATCTTTGGCACGGTGACAGTCAATAATTGCAGCTTTGCCTCAAACAGCTCCGCTCAGGGTGGAGCAGCGATCTGGATGAACAGTCTGGACAGTCCGGCGCAGATCACAAACAGCATTTTCTGGACTAACAATCCGGTTCCGCTCACCACCACCTCCACCACCTATGAACTGCATTATTGTTCCCTCCAAAGCGCGGAAGGAGACCTCACCAACATCGTGGGCGACCCCCTCTTCGTGAATGAGCCGGAGGGCGATTTCCAGCTGCAGGCAGGATCTCCCTGCATCGATTCCGGCAGCCCGGATGTCACCGGTCTGCTCTTGCCGGATAACGATCTGGGGGGCATGGACAGAGTGGTCGACGGCAATGCGGACGGTACGCCGCGCGTGGATATCGGTTGCTATGAATGGCAGCTTCCGGTGACGGACGGCACTTTGGATGGCTTAGTTACCAATACGGCTAACGTTCCGATTTCCGGAGCAAGCGTCACGGTTGGTGCTCAGACGGTTCAGACCGACCAGAACGGTAACTACAGCCTGATCTTAGAGGCAGGGATCTATGCCCTCAATTGCACTGCCACGGGATTTGAACCCTATACGTTGCAGGATCTTGTGATCATAGCAGGGCAGACTACGAATGTGACCATTCAGATGATAGCAGAGACCGGCATTGGGGAAGAAGTTCCGCCCTTGCTGCAAATCATGACTGCCGCTCCCAATCCTTTCAAACAGCGGACCGAACTGCAGTGGAGCCTGAAACAAGCCAGCAGGCTGGAGATCTTTAACTTGCGAGGGCAGTTGGTGCGGGCTGAGAATCTGGGGATTCCGGGATCTTCCGGCTCCTGGAGCTGGGATGGTAAAGACATGCAACAGCGCGACCTGGCCTCAGGATTGTATCTCTGCAGAGTGAGCAGCGCGGACGGCTCTGTACTTATCAAGCTCCTAAAAAAGTGAGTAGGACCGAATACTGAAGGAAGAATTACTATTGAGACAGCCAGCGGAATTGCAGAATATCCTGAATCGAGCCGTGGACCAGAAGAAGATTTTCGGCACTGCTTTCTCGATCAGCTACAAGGGTCAGAGCTGGAGCGGAGCGGCAGGAAACCTGCAGCCTGAGAGTCAGTTCTTTATTGCCAGCACCACCAAATTGTTTGTGAGCGCGATTTTAATGCATCTGCGCGCTCAGGCTTTGCTGGATCTGGACGATCCGATCGGCAAGTTTCTGTCCCCGGAACTTATGCGGGGTTTACACGTCTTCCGGGGCAAGGACTATTCCGGGAGCCTCAAAATCAGGCACCTGCTGGCGCATAGTTCGGGTCTTCCGTGTTACTTTTCCTCCAAAGATGCTAAAGGCATTAGCATCCAAACCGGTCTCTTCAAAGGAGCAGACCGGGGCTGGACTCCGGAAGGAGCGATTGAACTCAGTAAGACTTTCCAGCCCTATTTTGCGCCCGGCAGCCCCGGAAAGGCGCATTACTCCGACACCAATTTCCAGTTGCTGGGCTTGATCATGGATCGCATCAGCGGTAAGACGTTCTCCCAAAATTGCCGGGAACTGATCTTTGAGCCTCTGGGTATGAATCAGACCTATATCTTTGAGGACTGCAGCGATAGCCGCCCCGCCACGATGCATTACAAACGCAATAAATTGCCGATCCCCCGGGCCATGCGCTCCTTTGGTCCGGACGGGGGAGGGGTTTCCACCTCCACTGAGCTCCTGCGCTTCATTGAAGCCTATTTGAAAGGGCGCTTCTTCCCACCTGAGTATCTGGCCGAAATGCGGGACTGGAACAAGATCTTCTTTCCCCTGCAGGCAGGTATCGGCATCCACAGATTCAAGCTGCCCTGGTATTTCAATCCCAATGGTATCGTCCCTGAATTGATCGGGCATTCGGGCTTATCCGGCACCATGGCCTATGGCAATCTCTCCCAAGACCTCTTTGTTGCGGGAACCGTGAACCAGATCGCCTATCCCTCCGGCTCTTTCCAGGTGGCAGTAAAGCTCATATTGAAGGCTTTGAAAGGATGAGTTTGTTGACAGCTCAGGAATAGCTCTCCCATCTTTGCGTAAGATTCTGAAAGAAAGCTAAAGCCAGACTACACCCCTCCATCTCTTTTCCCAAGATTCTTCTTGACATAAATTCGGTGTTTAACTAAATAGGTAATTAGTTAAGCACAGCCCATGGCCAAGCAACGGGTTGTGAAGGAGTTAGCCATGACGGACAAGTTTTTCAAGGCAATTGCCGATCCGAATCGGCGCAAGATCCTCACGCTGTTAAAGAAGGCGGGAGTGCTGACGGCGGGTGAGATCGCGGAGCATTTTGAGATCTCCAAGCCCGCGCTCAGCGAGCATTTGAAGATCCTGCGCAATGCAGATCTGATCTGCAGCGTGAAAAAACAGCAATTCGTCCACTACAGTCTGAACACCACCATTTTGGAAGACATTCTGAAGTGGTTCAAAGAAATAACTGCAAAAAACGAGGTATGAAATGAAAAGACTTATGCGTTACAAATGGTCGATCCTGGTGATCGTGCTCAATCTTATGGTCATGGGCTGGTTTTGGAGCCAATTGCCCTCTGATGCCAGGATCCCTTCCCACTGGAACATCCACAACGAGATCGATGGCTGGATGAGCCGTAACGGAAGCCTGGTCTTTGGAACCGTTCTCACGCTGGGGATGTTTTTGCTGATGTATTTCCTGCCGCTCTACTCACCCAAATACAAGGTTTATGAAGAGCGTTTCGAGAGCATACTGCCCGGGCTGACCTTTGTGCTGGTGCTCTTTTTTGCCCTGATCAACGTCTATATGCTGTATCTGGCCTGGGCTGGGATCACGCGGCCCACCTTCCAGATGATCTTTGTGTTGATGGGTCTGCTCTTCATCTTTTTAGGAAACCTCTTGCCCAAGGTGCCCAAGAACTTCTTTATCGGAGTTAAAACCCCCTGGACTCTCTCCAGTGATGAGGTTTGGCAACGCACGCATCGGCTTGCCGGCTATCTCTTTGTGATCTCGGGGCTTATCCTGATCGTCAAAGCCTTTGTGCCTGGGTTAAACACAGGCTTCCACAACCTGAGCATGATCGTGGCGATGGGCATCCTGCTCTATCCCTTGCTGCATTCGTTCATTATCTATAAGCAGATAGAAAGAAAGTGATGAGTGACGAGTGACAAGAGGTGGCGCGGTTCTCTCGTCACTCGTCACTTGTCATTCGTCACTTTGTTAAGAATAATTAACCCACTTTCTGTTCTTTTTCCTTGTCACAATTTCGCTTATCCGGAAGCTGGGATTTGTAAATGGAGATAGAATGAATGAAATGATCTACGTGGTGGAAGACGAGACCGATATTCTGGAGCTGATCCGGATCAAGCTCAAGGCAGCAGGTTTCAAATCCAGAGGATTCGAGACCGCGGTCGGACTGCAACAGATTATCCGCACGGAAGCTCCGGATCTGATCATCCTGGATCTGATGTTGCCGGATCTGGACGGGATGGAATTTTGCCGTCTGCTCAAGAGCGATCCCGGCACAGAAAAGATCCCGATCCTGATGCTGACTGCACGGGCGGAGATCGAGGACAGGGTGAAGGGGCTGGAATATGGCGCGGATGATTATCTCACCAAGCCTTTTGACGCTTCCGAACTCATCGCCAGGCTGCATGCCATCCTCCGGCGCAGCAGCTGGGAGAGCTCCAAAAACGTGCTCCAGATCACGCCTGATTTTCTGCTTGATTTCGACCGCTATGAAGCCTATATCAATCAGAAACGGGTGGATCTGACGCTCACGGAATTTAAGATCCTGCAGCTTTTGACCAAAAGACCGGGCTGGGTCTATAAGCGCGGCCAGATCCTGGATTACCTTTGGGGCAATGATAACTAATCTTTCCTAGTTGCCTAAGACTTTGGGGGACAGCGAAATAGGAGAAAATACTTCTTGACAAAAACACCTCGTATCTTATTGTTGCATCAGCA
>JAKLEY010000123.1 GCA_022711455.1 Candidatus Cloacimonadota bacterium | reverse complement strand
CCCCCCCCTCAGAGAGCGTGAAGCAGATATTCTCCTGCTCATTAGCTATTTCCTCACCAATTTCTCGCCTCAGTTCAATATCAACGACCAGATGGATTTGAATGCGATTCTGGGAGATCTTTTAGAATACAGCTGGCCCGGGAATATCAGAGAGCTGAAGAATTTCTGTAAGTTCATCATGATCAACGAGAAAGAGATCACTAATGCCGTCATCCTGAAACATCTGAAAAACAAGATCAACCACAAACTTGGCAGGGATGAATCAGGAATCGACAAGTATTTGGGTATCAGCAATATCCGAGATAGTACCGCCGCATTCGAGCGAGATTATATCCAGCACTATCTCAGAGAATTCGGAGGACGCGTCTCAACCACTGCCAAGGCAATCGGGATCGAGCGCACCACTCTTTATAAAAAGATGAAGCTGTTCGGCTTGAATGCCGACTATGAGGATTGATCGGCTTGCGTCGTGAGTATCTGGGCCTGAAGATCTTTGCAGTAGCTCTGGCCTTTCTCTTGTGGATCCAGGCAAATCTGATGAGTGAGCATCGCACGGTGCTCAATCTTCCGGTTCAGTTTCGAAACGCCCCCAAAGACGTGAGCATCAAACAGCAACAAGAGAAGATACCTTATCTGGTTGAGGGAAGGGGTATCGAGATCCTGCGTTTTCTGATCTCCAAAACTCGAATTACCATCGATGCCAGTAAGATCAAACCCGGCACAGATATACTGGCTTTAGATGATTATCGGATCGATCTTCCGGTGGGAATAGACCTCAAACTGATCGGACCTGCCACAGGCAAGGAGATTGCCATAGAAGCCGATTCCTACGAGCAAAAACAAGTTCCGGTCGAACTCAGCTTCAGCGATAACTATACCCGCAGGGAGTATTTGGCAAAACGCTATCTGATCCAGCCGGAAACTCTCGATATCTATGGCGCGGGCAGGATCTTGCGCAATGTTCAGAGCATCAAGACCGAAGAGATAACGCGTGATCTGCTCAGCCGGGGAAGATTCAGCCTCAGCCTCATCAGCCCCCAGCCTGAGGTATCCATGTCCGTCAAAGCTATAAAAATATCTCTTCTAAATGACAAAAACGTGAATCGCGTGATCTCCGGAATTGCAATCGAAAGTAACATGGGCAAAAACTTTTTCCCCGGTGAGGTCACGATCAAGGTCTCCGGACCCTCAGAGGCTTTGGCTGCTCTCGACGCAAACACTCTGAAGGCAGAGCTTGCTCCCGCGCCGGAGAGTGACGGATCCTACAAAGTGAGTGTTTCTCTACCGGGAGATCTTAGTCTGGAGGACATCACCCCATCTCAGGTTAGGATCAGACCTTGAATCCTGAGCTGATCCTGGCCTTCGAATCCTCTTGTGATGACACTGCGGTTGCCATCGTCGACACAGATTACAAGGTTTTGGTCAATCTGGTCTCAAGCCAGCCCCAGCATCTTGAATTTGGAGGAATCCTTCCCGAACTGGCCTCCCGCTTGCATATGAGCAATATCATGTTGCTCACTGAAGCGGCCTTAACGCAGGCAAATGTCAGTCTGGAACAGATTTCTGCCGTAGCCGTCTCCATCAATCCCGGTCTGATCGGATCATTGATCGTGGGCTTGTCTTTTGCCAAGGGATTGGCTTTTGGCAGACAGTTGCCATTGATCACTGTCAACCATCTGCTGTCACATATCTTTGCGAATCTGATCGATCATCCTGAGCTCGAAGCTCCTTTCCTGGCACTGGTGGTTTCCGGGGGGCACACTGAGCTTGTACATTTCAAGACCTTCATCGATTTCGAAGTGGTGGGCAAAACCCTTGATGACGCAGCCGGAGAAACTTTTGACAAGACTGCCAAGCTGCTTGGATTGGGCTTTCCCGGGGGACCGATCATCGATAAACTGGCACGGGGAGGGGATCCTGAGTTTCACATTTTCCCCAGAGGACTGAAGCAGCACGACAATTTCAATTTCAGCTACAGCGGACTCAAAACCTCGGTGCTAACCTATCTTTCCGCCCTGCAACCCGATTATATCCAAAGCAATCTTCCCTCCATCGCTGCTTCGGTGCAAGCTGCGATCATCGAACCTCTGGTTAAAAAAACAGTCCGCTGGGCAGCTCAGCATCAGCTTGGATCGATTCTTCTGGCAGGAGGAGTCGCGGCCAATTCCGCACTAAGGTCTGCCCTTGAATCCGCGGCAGCCGCAAAAGGCATCAAATGCTTTTACCCCTCTCTGCAGCTTTGCATGGATAACGCTGCCATGGTCGGTGCTGCCGCTATCCCCAAACTCAAGGCAGGTTTGTTTTCTGAGCTGGATGTGAACGCTTTTTCGCTCAAGGGCACAAAGACAATCTAATCAGTTAATCAATAACTAAAAAATTGAGCCGCGCGCATCCTGAGTTGCAGATGATCATATCCCTGTCATACCGGTATCATACCGCTTGCTAACCGCTTTCAATCCGCTTCAGGAACGATATGGGAGTGAGATATGAGCGGGATGGGAGAGCGCTGACCAGCAGCAAGTCTCACAAGCAGAAAAGATATTCCTTGTCAAAAACAGGTGATCCCAGATAATGAACCTGATTCGCCTTCTTGCCTGATCAAATGACAAAGACTGAGCGAATTAATGCTGACCTGCGATGGGGGATACGCTCTGCCATCAAGGGTAAAGAGCAGCTCTCTTTATCCTGATCTCCCCCTGTTTCGCGGTGTATGTCCCTCTGGCAGAGCGCATAAATGTACAAGGGAGTAAGAGATCATGGAGATCAAAAGACATTTGGTGACCATCGTGGTGCACGATGTGGAAACCGCCTTCAACCCGGTTTCGGAACTGTTGCACAAGTACGGCACGCATATTCTGATGCGCGTAGGCTATCCCATGAAAGACCTTGGCGTCTCTGTCATCTTCATTATCATCGATCTCGATCTGGCCGAAATGGGTGCATTTTCGGGCAAACTGGGCCAGATCAAATCCGTGAAGGTTAAAACTATCACTTTAAAAATAGAACAGGAGTCATAAATGAAGATTTCCATTGAAGGCGTCAAGTCGTTCATCCCTGCTGCCACTATCAATGAACAGATCGCTGCTGGCAAGAATGCATCTGCCTCCCAAATCCGGGATATCATTCAAAAGTCACTTTCCAAGCAGCGTTTGGATCCCGCCGAAACCGCGGCACTGCTGTCTGTCACTGATCCGGAACTGCGTCAGCTGATTCTGGTCGGCGCGCATGAGCTGAAAGAAAAGATCTATGGCAACCGCATTGTTCTCTTTGCCCCGCTATATGTGGGTAACGAATGCATTAATGATTGCGTTTATTGCGGATTCCGCATTTCAAACCAGGAATGTCACCGCAGCACCCTTTCCAAACAAGACCTGATCGCTGAAACCAAAGCCCTGGTGGAAACCGGGCATAAACGCCTGATCATGGTTTACGGGGAGCATCCCATGTACTCCGCTGAATACATTGCGGATACGGTCCAGACCGTGTATGACACCAAGTATAAAAAGGGTGAGATCCGCCGGGTAAACATCAACGCTGCGCCTCTGGACATCGAGGGCTTCAGAGTGGTCAAATCCGCGGGGATCGGAACCTATCAGATCTTCCAGGAAACATATAACGAAGAAGTCTATAAAAAACTACATCCCAGCGGACCCAAGAGCAGCTTTCTCTGGCGTTTGGACGGTCTGGACAGAGCCATGCAGGCAGGTATTGACGATCTGGGAATCGGAGCCTTGATGGGGCTCACTGATTGGAAATTTGAAGTGATGGGCTTGCTTTATCACACGATTCACCTCGAAGACAGATTTGGCGTGGGTCCGCACACCATATCATTCCCCAGGATCGAACCTGCCAACGGCACAGAGTTTGCTGAAAGACCACCTTTCCAGGTCTCTGATGAAGATTTCAAACACCTCGTGGCAACCATTCGGCTCAGCGTGCCTTACACCGGTATGATCCTCACAGCCCGGGAGCCAATCGCTATCCGTAACGAAGTTCTGAACTACGGTGTCTCGCAGATCGATGCCGGCAGCAGCATCGGAGTGGGGGATTATTCCAATAAAGATGAAGAATCAAAGAAGAAGAGCCAGTTTGTGTTGGGTGACACCCGCAGCCTCGATGACGTGATCTTTGAGCTGGCACAGCATGGCTATATCCCGTCATTCTGCACCAGTTGCTATCGCGCGGGAAGGACCGGTGAGCATTTCATGGAATTTGCCATTCCCGGTTTTGTGAAGCGTTTTTGCACTCCCAACGCGCTGCTTACCTTTGCCGAATACCTCTATGATTTCTCCTCAGCGCGCACTCTGCAGGCCGGATTGGAACTGATCGAACGCGAAGCTGCTTTGATCGAAGATGCAGGGATGCAGGCGTCCGTGCGTTCCAAACTGGCTGAAATGAAAGCTGGAAGCCGGGATCTCTATTATTGAGTGTACGGGCGCTCGCCGTAGCGCCCATCCCTGGTTTAGTCTATAGACCATTTAGATAGGCGGTACAGCGACCGCCTGTACAGTACCGGCGCTCGCCGTAGCGCCGATCCTATAGCCTCGCTGTAAACACTAAACAAGGCGGTACAGCGACCGCCTGTACTATACAGCGACCGCCTGTACAGTACGCAAAAATATAGCCCCGTGATCTCACGGGGCTAATTTATACTGGAGAGTGTATCTTATTTTAGGCTTGTCCCAGCTCGATCCCGCGTTTGATCGCGATCAGGTTTTGCTCGAGCAGCTCGGGATTCTTAGCTTTGAGGAAAGCCGTGAGGTCCTCTTCCATGGTCTTATATTGAATGACATTGGTCTTACCGATGATCATGCCGATCGCCAGCATATTAAGCACCATCATGCTCCCGATCTCCAGAGCCAGATCGCTCATGGGCGCACAAACAAATTGCACATCATCACGTTTGAGCGGATTGGGACAGGCATTGGTGTTCACGATCACTACTCCGCCTTTGCGGACAGTGGGACCAAATTTATCCAGGGAAGGTTGATTGAGGGCAACCAAAACGTCTGGGTAACTGACTATCGGAGAAGCAATTGCCTCATCCGATACTACAGCTGCCACGTTAGCGGTTCCGCCCCGCATTTCCGGCCCGTAAGAAGGCAGCCAGGACACGTTTTTGCCCTCTGCCATTCCGGCTTTGGCGATGAATTTACCGATGGTCAGGACACCCTGTCCACCGAATCCGGCGCATACTATTTCGCATTTCATTATTCCACCCCCTCGCCTTTGTCACGGAAGCAGCCCGGTTTGAAGAACGGGAGCATGTTTTCTCTGGCCCAGTCTCTGGATTTGATCGGGTCGATCCCCCAGTTGGTGGGACAGGTGGAGATCAGTTCCACAAAGGTGAAGCCACGGCCTTCCTTGTTATAGGTAAGGGCCTTGTGCACTGCTTTCTTGGCTTTGATGATCTCAGCCGGGGAGAGCAGGGAGACACGTTCGATGTAGTAAGGCGCGATCAGGGAAGAAAGTAATTCTGAGACCCGGATCGGATAGCCGATGTCATCGACGTTTCTGCCGTAGGGCGAAGTGGTGGTCTTCATATTGGGCAGAGATGTAGGCGCCATCTGGCCTCCGGTCATCCCGTAGATCGCGTTGTTCACGAAGAAGACAGAGATGTGTTCACCCCGGTTGGCAGCGTGCACGATCTCGGCAGTACCGATCGCGGCAAGATCTCCATCTCCCTGATACGTGAAGACATGCATGTCAGGCCTGGCTCTTTTTATGCCGGTGGCAACAGCCGGGGCACGACCGTGAGCAGCCTGAGCCATGTCGAAATTAAAGAATTTATAGGCAAAAACGGAACATCCCACGGGGGCAACTCCGGTCATTTGGTTGGTAAGCCCAAGCTCTTCGATGGATTCGGCGACCAAGCGATGCGCCACTCCATGCAGACAGCCGGGACAGTAGGTGAAGGGTGTTGCGGTGAGCGATTGGGGTCTGCTTGCGATAATTTCCATTGATCCTCCCTCCTTAAAAACAAGCTTCAAGCTTGGCTTCGATCTCGGCAGGGGTGAAAACTATCCCACCCACTTTGCCCCAGAAACTCACCGGGACTTTGCCGTTCACGGCAATCTTGACGTCATCAAGCATTTGACCCGTGTTCAGCTCGAAGACATAGACTTTTTTAACGTTCTTGCCGATGGCTTCCGCAATAGCTGAATAAGGGAAAGGCCAGCAGGTTATGGGGCGTAGCAAACCGATGTTTTTCCCTTTGGCCTTAAGCTCGTTGATGGCAGACTTGACTATGCGTGAGGCTGTGCCCCAGGCAACGCAGAGGATCTCATTATCTTCGGATATATTATATCCCTCCCAACGAGTTTCCTGCTTTTCGATCACCGCGTATTTCTCGTAAAGATGATGGACGTGAGCCTCCAGGACCGCAGGATCGATCTCGAGGGAATTGATCTCGTGATGGTGCTTTTCGGCTCCGTCTTTATTCGGGCAGATGCACCAATCATGATGTTGCCTGCCCAGTTCTTCGATCTCGGCATCGGTCTTGGGAGCTTTGAATTCCACCGGTTCCATCATCTGCCCCAGCATGCCGTCTGCCAGGATCATCACAGGATTGCGGTAACGATCTGCCAGATCAAAAGCTTCGGATGCCATATCGGCAAATTCCTGAACGGAGCTCGGAGCTAGCACGATCTGACGGTAGTCTCCGTGGCCTCCGCCTTTGGTGGCTTGAAAATAGTCTCCCTGAGCGGGCTGGATGTCTCCCAGGCCGGGTCCGCCACGCTGGACGTTTACGATCACGGCGGGAAGCTCTGAACCCGCAATGTAGGA